>QMUF01000062.1 GCA_003663525.1 Thermococci archaeon
ATTTGAGTCAGGGGATACTCCTGCAGACTTGATCTTCATGTGGGGATGGTTTATTGCAGACATGGGTACGAAAGGCCATGTAATGGAACTAGGCCAAATTATCAATCCAAATGAATATGTTCCTGGAATTCTAGACACAGTTACAGTTGATGGAAAAATCTATGGAGCACCATTTACTGCAGCAGCTAAGCCAGGTTTCTGGTATAGAAAGTCCTTCTTTGAAGAACATGGTTTAACACCACCCGAAACATGGGATGAATTCGTGAAATTGCTTGAACAAATAAAACAAATACCTGGAATAAAAGCACCAATAGTTAGTGGAGACAGCGTTGGATGGCCGCTTTCTGATGTAACTGAGCACTTTATCATGACTTTTGGTGGGGCAGAACTCCAACAGAAACTTATAAATGGCGAAGTTAAGTGGCAAGACCCGCAGGTGAGGAGCATATTTGAAGAAAGACTTGTACCACTTCTAGAGGCTGGATATTTCAGTGATCCGATTGAATGGACGTCTGCTGTAGAGTTATGGTGGAAAGGAGAATACGCACTTTACTTCATGGGAACGTGGTTAACAGGTATGGTAGATGATCCCACTGACCTCGGACTAATATCACTCCCAGGAGTTAAGGCAATGGTTCTCGCCCCAGATTACTTCATGGTGCCAAAGTATACAAGTCACCCAAATGAAGCATTAGAACTTGCCAAGTTTATAGCTACAGAAGGACAAAGGATCCACGTTGGCACTAGCTCTGGAAAACTTGCGACATGGAAGGAAGTTACAATGGATGATTACTGGGAGCCAATGAAGGATGTTGCCAAAGTGGTTGCTAACGTTGAGTCAGCACCAGATTTGGACGATAGTGTTGGAGGAGAATGGCAGAAGGCATTCTGGGATCAATTAAAACTTCTGTGGGTACAACCGGATAGATTGGATGAGATTCTAAAGACACTTGATGAAAAGTTCCCAAAAGAATGAAGGGGGATCTTAATGAGAAAGTCTAAATCTTTGACTCCTCTCTTTTTTCTTTTACCAGCCTTGATTTTAATGGTTCCATTTGTTATATATCCTGTATTTAAGACTGTGTATCTTAGTTTCTTTCTAGATGACAAGTTTGTAGGGTTAGAAAACTATAAAAATGTTCTTTTGAGCCCGGACATTGTAAACCTTGATAGATTTCCCACTAACTCTCCTCCTTGGGGCGCCCTTATTCATAACGTAGTGTGGATAGCGATTCATCTCCCGGCTACTATATTTTTGGGACTAGGAATTGCACTTTTATTAAGGGGGAAAGAAATTAAAGGTGCCTCTATAATCAAGTCAATAGTCTTCTTGGGCATGGTAATCCCAATGATCGTTGGAGGCTTAATCATCCGCTTTCTTTTCGAAGAAGGTGCCGGTGTTATACCTGCTATATTTAAAGCATTAGGAATTGAAGGGTTAGCAATTACATGGACAGCATACCCAAAAACTGCTCTATTTGCAGCAATTTTGGGTTCAATTTGGATATGGACTGGTTTTAGTATGTTAATGTACTCGGCTGGATTAGCGTCAATACCCAAAGATTACTATGAAGCAGCATTGATAGATGGAGCTAATCGCTTCCAGATATTTAAAAACGTAACATGGCCCCTATTGAAACCAATAACAATTGTGGTTGTGGCAATGACCCTTCTATGGGATCTTAAGATATTTGATGTTGTCTATGTAGCCACGGGAGGTGGTCCTGGTGGCGCTTCAATGGTGCTTGCACTTCAAATGTGGGACTATTTCGCAAGGGCCCTTAACTACAATTATGCCGCAGTGGTGGCAGTCTTGTTGACCACGTTAACACTTATCCCGGCTTTATGGTTAATCCGGAGGAGGGAGTAAAATGAATATACCCAAATATAAGCTTAAAGAATTCATAATTTCAAACAGTATTGCATGGATTTTGGGGGTAATCTGGTTAATACCCTTTGTAGGGGTTCTTATGGCCTCAATAAGGCCTTATAGGGAAATAGTAGGTGGATGGTGGCACTTTAGTCCATTTACTATAACTCTAAAGAATTTCGTGGGTGCTTTTAACCATCCAATGTTTCCAATAGGTGAAGGTCTTAGAAATTCTTTGATAATAGCGATCCCGTCAACAATTACACCGCTTTTAGTAGCTGCATTGGCTGCTTATGCTTTTGCTAGATACAGTTTTCCAGTAAAACATTATCTCTTTGCGTTTATAGTTTTTTTAATGGCACTGCCTCAACAGATGACCATAGTGCCTCTGTACTTCCTTTTAAGGAATTTCCATCTCTTGAATAAGTTTCAAGGGTTAATTCTTGTTCATTCTGCTTGGGGATTAGCTTGGATAATCTTTTTTATGAGGAATTACTTCTCAATGCTTCCTACAGATGTTGAAGAAGCTGCAAGGATAGATGGGGCATCTGATTTTAAGATTTTTTATAAAATAGTTCTTCCAATGGCACTTCCAGGATTGATATCTGCAGCAATACTTCAATTTACATGGGTTTGGAGCGACTTTTTCCTAGCCTTGGTTTTTCTGCAAAATCCAGAGAAATATGTGGCTACTCAGAGATTACCCCTTCTTAGAGGCCAATATTTTGTTGATTGGGGGATATTGACTGCTGCATCAATAATGGTGATGTTGGTCCCCTTGCTGGTTTATACGTTATTCCAGAAGTACTACATAAGTGGTATGATAGGGTGGTCTACAGAGAAATGAAAGGAGGAAGGGAAATGTATGAAGTGACGAAGTTTGGGGGAGAAGGAAAGAAATTGGGTGATTACGTAGGAATAATAGGTGAAGAAGGGTTAGGTAGAATTAAAGAGAAGATGGAAAAACTTCAAGGAAAGAGCTTTGTCCATGTTAACTCCACCTCTTTTGGTGGGGGAGTAGCGGAGATTTTACATAATCTAGTTCCGTTGATGAGAGATGTTGGACTTGACACAAGATGGTTTGTCATTGAGGGTACAAATGAGTTTTTTAATGTTACGAAAAGCTTCCATAATGCTCTTCAGGGAAACAAGGAGCTCGAATTAACTGAGGAAATGAAGAATCTCTATTTGAAAACCAACAAAAAGAATGCTGAAGATTTCGATCTAAGTGATTTTGACTACATCTTAATCCATGATCCCCAACCAGCACCGTTAATAGAGTTTTATGAGAAAAAACAACCTTGGATTTGGAGGTGTCACATAGACTTAAGTGATCCAAACTTAGAATACTGGAAGTTTTTGAAGCAATTTGTGGCAAAATACGACAAGTACATCTTCCATATGGAAGAATACGTTCAAGAGGATCTTGATAAAAATAAAGTCGTCATAATGCCACCATCAATCGACCCGCTGAGCGAAAAAAACATAGAACTGAGTAAAGTTGAAATATTAAAAATCCTAGAAAGATTCGATATTGATCCAGAGAGGCCGATACTGACACAGGTAGCCCGTTTTGATCCATGGAAGGGAGTCTTTGATGTTATAGATGTTTACAGAAAAGTCAAAGAAAAAATCCCTGATGTTCAGCTCTTGTTGGTTGGAGTAATGGCACATGATGATCCAGAGAGTTGGATTTACTTTGAGAAAACCCTAAGGAAACTTGGAGAGGATTATGATGTTAAAGTCCTCACAAATCTCACTGGAGTTTATGCAAGGGAAGTGAATGCTTTTCAAAGGGCCAGTGACGTGATTTTACAAATGTCTATTAGGGAGGGTTTTGGATTAACGGTTACAGAAGCAATGTGGAAAGAGAAACCAGTAATCGGGAGAGCTGTAGGAGGAATTAAATTGCAGATAGTAGATGGAGAAACAGGTTTTCTTGTCAAAAATATAGAGGAAGCTGCTGAAAAGGCAATTTATCTAATAAAACACCCTGAAACAGTGAAAGATATGGGTAAAAAGGCAAAAGAACGGGTCAAGGAGAATTTCATTATAACAAAACATTTGGAGAGGTATCTTGACTTACTAAATTCTTTTTAACTTCTTTTTCAATATTTTCCAGGTGACGGATATGGAGATACATCCTGAAATCTTACACACATTGAGTGAAATTGGATTTACGAAGTATGAGATCTTGACTTACTGGACACTTCTTGTTCATGGGCCCAGCACTGCGAAGGAAATTTCTACTAAAAGCGGAATTCCATACAATAGGGTTTATGACACAATCTCATCACTTAAAATTAGGGGTTTTGTGACCGAAGTTGAGGGAACTCCTAGGATTTATGCAGCATACTCCCCAAGGATAGCCTTTTTCAGGTTTAAAAAAGAACTTGAGAACATAATGGTGAAGCTAGAAAGTGAGATTAAAAAGTTTAAACGCGAAGAACAGAGGCCGGCGATATGGAGAAGTCAAAGTTTTGAAGAGGCCCTTGAGATGTTTAGAGAAACTCTAAGCTCTGCAAAAAACGAGGTCATAGTAGTAACTCCCAGTGAGTTTTTTGAGGATATTCAAAGTGATTTATTAAAAACTCTTGAAAAAGGAGTGACAGTGTCTCTCTATATTGATAAGATACCCAATCTAAAGGGATTCGAAGGTGTGGGGAATCTCTTTGTAAGGCAGTTTTATAAACTAAATCACTTAATTGGAATGGCAGATGGTAAAGAGGTTGTAAATATTCAAAATATAAGTTTCAGGCCAACCCTCCCTCCAAGTTTTAAAGCAACTTATCCAGAGGTAATATTTTCCCAATATAGTCTTATAATTGAGATTTTCAAGGAGTCCTCCTTGGAGAAAGAATATCTCCCTAACCCACAGGATGTTAGATTTTTTGCAATGTTCCATGCTGCCGATTTTGTCAAGAGGCATATAGAGTCTATCCCGATAATGGCAGAAGTGATCGGTAAAAACGTGAAAACTGGGGAGACAGAAACTCTTCATGGTAACGTTGTTGGATATACTCTATCTTTTAGGGAGGCTGTTAATAACATTCACTTAGAGACGGAAAATGGTGTAATAAAAGTTGGTGGTATCTTTGCTGTTATTGAAGATTATGAAAGCAGAGAAATAAAATTTATGTTGGGGTGAGGTGAATGGGAGAAGTAAAGCTCCTTGGAGTTTGGAAAAAATTTGAAGATGTTACAGCGGTTAAAGATATAACTCTGGAAGTCAAAGATGGAGAATTCATGATACTGCTTGGGCCTAGTGGATGTGGTAAAACTACAACTCTTAGAATGATTTCCGGTCTTGAAGAACCTACCAAGGGACAGATATATATTGGAGAGAAACTTGTCGCTGATCCAGAAAAAGGCATTTTTGTACCCCCTAAAGATAGAGACATTGCAATGGTTTTCCAAAGCTACGCATTATATCCTCATATGACAGTTTATGACAACATTGCATTTCCTCTCAAACTAAGGAAGATTTCCAAGCAAGAAATTGACATACGTGTAAAAGAAGTTGCTGAAATGTTGGGATTAACGGAGTTGCTCAAAAGAAAACCAAGAGAACTTTCAGGAGGTCAGAGACAGAGGGTAGCTTTGGGAAGGGCTATCATAAGAAGACCCCATGTTTTCCTCATGGATGAGCCCCTCTCAAATCTTGATGCAAAACTTAGAGTTAGAATGAGAGCAGAATTGAAGAAATTACAGCGACAACTGGGAGTAACCACGATTTATGTGACTCATGATCAAGTTGAAGCCATGACAATGGGTGACAAAATTGCTGTAATGAATGCGGGGGTTTTGCAACAAGTAGGAACTCCAGAAGAGATTTACAATAGACCTGCGAACATGTTTGTCGCTGGTTTTATTGGTTCACCTCCAATGAACTTTTTAAATGGAACCTTAACTGAAGGTGGATTTGTCGATTTTGGGCCATTCAAGCTCAGACTTCTGAAAGATCAGTTCGCATTGCTTCAAGAAAAAGGTTATGTTGGTAAGAACCTCGTGCTTGGTATAAGGCCGGAAGATATCTACGATGGCTCACTTGCTCAGGAGAGGGCTTCGGAAAATAATATGACTAGAGCGACTGTGGAGATTGTAGAAAACCTCGGTGGAGAGAGGATTGTCTACTTGAGTGCCGAGGACATTTCGTTTACTGCAAAGTTTCCACCGGAATCTAAGGTTAAAGAAGGCCAGAAAATTGAGATTGTCTTTGATATGAAGAAAATTCACATCTTCGATAAAAACACAAAAAAAGCAATATTCTGAGATTTTTTCTTCCTTAAATTTTAAAAGGAGTCTATGTTTATTTGGGCATAAGGTGATGTGATATGCTTGCTGTTGTAACTTTTACAGACCCCCGAAAGACATCCTTATCTTTAGAAAGAGAAAATGCTCTTCTTGAAAAACACAAAACGCTTATAAATGAGTTGGAGGCCTCTGGATTCACAGTCTTTGATGTGAATGGAGCCCTTAAAAAATATGACTCATTAAAAAACGGTGAAAACTTTGGTGTTGATAGCAAAGAAGAAGTGAGAAAGGCCTCTAAGCTTATAGGAGCACAGGATATTAGTGGAGTTATTATTGGGTTATGGCATTGGACAGAGAGTAATCTTGTAACACTATTAGCAAAAAAGGTCAACAAACCCTTACTCCTATATGCAGATGATGATCCCGCATGGGCCGGGACTACATGTATAACCTCTGTTGGTGCCTCTCTTTGGGAAAGTGCTGTGAATTATTATGCTTTATGTCATACAAGACTTAAAGACGATATTGAAAAAGCAAAAGCTTGGGTAAGAGCAGTTGAGGCAGTATCAGAGCTCTCTAGAAAATCTTTACTCATTTGGGGGGCCCCTTATACTCTTGGAATGGAACATCTTATGGATGATCTACCGCAGTTAAAGCGCTTTATTGGAGATTTTCTCTTTTTAGATCAGTATCTTATAGTAAAAAGGGCCGATTGGATGCTTAGTGATGAGAAAAAGAGAGTTCGTATTGAAGAATTCTTTGACTGGCTCCATAAACACGCAACTATTAAATATGATGATATCATGTTAACCCCGGAGGCCTTGAAGAGGCAGATAGGGATATATTTGGCAGCTAAAGACATATGGAGTGAATATGAGGATGAAACTGCTGCGGTTTCCATAAAATGCCAGCCAGAATTGAGTGAAGTTTATGGTGTCACGGCTTGCTTGATTCCGGCTCTCTTTCCATTCAACAGGGATGTGAGGGGTGAAAAACCAATTATTCCAGCTACGTGTGAAGGAGATATAAAAGGGACGATAAGTTCAGCATTGCTCTTCTACTTAAGTGGAAAACCACCTCTCTTTGGAGACATTAAATATGTAGACGATGACCTTGTACTAATAGCCAATTGTGGAGCTTCTTCTCTTTACTACGCAAAACTTAGTGAGAATCCTGAAGAGAATCTAAGGGCCACCACAATTCAAGGCCAATGTCAGGGAGCAGGTGGAGGGGCTTTGACCTATAGAACGCCTCCAACTATGCTAACCGTTGCAAGACTCATAAGAAAAGGTGGTGAGTACTACCTTCTTTATTTCCTTGCAGAAGGGGTTGAAATAGACGAAGAGATAGAGTCTAAACTAAAATGGGGAAGACAATGGCCACATACAGCTATTAAAAACCCCTTAGATAAAGAAAAGTTCCTAAATGCTATGGGTGCAAATCACCTATCAGCAGTTCCGGGAGATTTTAGAAGCGAAATAGAATTTGCTGCAAGGGTCTGGGGCATTAGGGCCATAAACTTGGAGAAAGAGAGTGAAGTCGAAATTCTTTTGCATTCTATTTAATTCTTAATTTTAGAGGTGGGATCATGCCGGTGATCATTTCGTACAATGGGGCTTTTGCGATCACAAGACAGAATGGAGACATGAAGGATAATTACGATGGGTTTTATATCTTTGACACACGCTTTCTGAAAGGGGTGAAGCTTAGGCTGAATAAAGATAGTGTTCTCATAGGAAGTTCTCAAGATGGTCCAAGAAAGGCATACTCTCATTTTTCCATAGAAGATGAAGTGATTCTGCTGAGAAAGCGGGAAATAAAAGATAACTGGGCATACAGGGAAGAGCTTCAATTCTACAACACCTCAAAGGGAAAAATAAATCTTAGGGTCGAGTATATCTTCAAGGTTCCAATTGAGGATATTTTTGAAGTTAGAAAGTTTGGTGGGCAGAGGATTAGGCGTAGAATCAAGGGTTCTCTTGGGAAAGAAGGTGAGTACTCCTACAGTGGAAAAGATAAAATTAGGAGAAACCTAAAAATCAAAACAAACATGAGAATTGAAAAAGGATTAGCGTTTGCTGAGATTACTCTGGAACCCTTTAAGAAAGAGATTCTTTATCTCGAATTCATCCCTCAAATCTCAAAAGAAGAGCTTGGGGTATTTTTGACAGAAAAGTCGCTTATTCTCTCAAATGTTGTTTCAACAAACTTAACTTGGCTTGATAGGGTTTTTGAA
>QMUF01000063.1 GCA_003663525.1 Thermococci archaeon
ATTTTAACAAATTTATGGTGAAGATCATGCACATTTTGCTTGTAGGTGCAGGTGGAAGGGAGAGTGCAATCGCTGAGGCGCTTTCAAGAGATTCAGAGGTTTATGTAGTTGCAAAACACCTAAATCCTGGGATTAAAAGAATTGCAAAGGGATATGGAATTGCTAAAGAAACCAACGTTCAAAAAGTCCTCGATTTTGCTTTGAGGTGGAACATAGACATGGCTTTTATTGGACCGGAGACTCCTTTGGAGAAGGGAATTGTAAATGTCTTTGAAGAAAATGGCATCCCAACTGTAGGTCCTACAAAAGAAGCTGCTATGCTTGAGACAAATAAGGCGTTTGCAAGACAAATAATGGAGAAATACAAAATTCCAGGAAGAAAGTTATTCAAAGTTTTTGATGACGTAGTTGAAATGAAAACATGGATTGATGAGTTTGGAAAGCCTGTTGTTGTTAAACCACTTGGGCTTACCGGAGGCAAAGGAGTTAAAGTCGTCGGATGTCAGCTCAAAGACAATGAAGAGGCAAAGAAATATGCAAAGGCTCTCATAGAAAAAGACGGAAAGGTTCTCATAGAGGAACGCACAGATGGCGTGGAGTTCACATTCCAAGTTTTTACCGACGGAAAGAAAGTCATTCCAATGCCTTTGGCTCAAGATTATCCACATGCATATGAGGGTGATGTGGGCCCAATAACAGGGGGTATGGGTTCTTATTCCTGTGAAAACCATTTGTTGCCATTTGTATCAAAGGAAGATTATCATAAAGCTTTTGAGACTCTGAAAAAAACCATTGAAGCTATGTATAAAGAGGGAACTCCTTACAAAGGTATTCTATATGGCCAGTTTATGCTTGCAAACGATGAGCCAAAGATTATAGAGTTCAACGCCCGCTTTGGTGATCCGGAAGCAATGAACGTTCTGCCAATTCTAAAGACGTCTCTCGTGGAAATCGGAGAAGGAATTGTTGATGGCAACCTAAAGAGAGCGGAATTCGAAAGGAAAGCAACTGTTGTGAAGTATATAGCACCCAAGGGATATCCCACTGATCCAATCAGAGGAGTTCAAATTCAAATCAGCGAGGATAAAATCAGAGAAGAAGGAGCTAAGATCTACTATGCCTCAGTAGATGAAAACTTCACAATGCTTGGCTCAAGAGCCCTAGCAATTGTTGGGATTGCCGATTCTCTCGAAGAAGCGGAAAAAATAGCTTCCGCAGGGATAAAGCATGTTAAGGGTGAAATTTTCTACCGCGCCGATGTAGGAACTAAAGAGAGCATCGCAAAAAGGATTGAACTCATGAAAACAATTAGAGGTGAGTGAGATGATTGAAAGAGAGCAGATTCTAGAGGTTTTAAAAAATTACGATAAAGAGAACATAATTATCGGGGCGATTGGGAGCCACTCTGCCCTCGACATAGCAGATGGAGCCAAGGCCGAAGGCTTCAAAACTCTTATTGTTTCCCAAAGGGGAAGACACAGGACATATGCTGAGTATTTTAAGCAAAAAACAACAAAAGATGGCCTAACAAAGGGGTTTATTGATGAAGTGATAATTTTGGAGAAGTTCGGCAAAATCATTGATATTCAAGAAGAACTGAGGAAGAAAAACGTTATCTTCATCCCGAACCGTTCATTTGTTGTTTATACGGGCATTGATAAAGTCGAAAACGAATTTCTGGTGCCGCTCTTTGGAAGCAGAAACCTATTAAGGAGCGAAGAGAGAACTGAAGAAAAAAGCTATTACTGGCTGCTTGAAAAGGCAAGTCTCCCATATCCCGAGCCTGTTAAGCCGGAAGAAATTGATGACGTTGGCCTTGTAATTGTAAAGCTTCCACACGCAAAAAAGAGGCTTGAACGTGGTTTCTTCACCGCTGCGAGCTACAAGGAATTTAGGGAGAAAGCTGAAAGGCTGATGAAACTCGGTGTAATCACTGAGGAAGATTTGGGCAAAGCAAGGATTGAACGGTATATCATCGGTCCCGTGTTCAACTTCGACTTCTTCTACTCACCAATAGATGAAAAAATTGAGCTCTTGGGGATTGACTGGCGCTTTGAGACGAGTTTAGATGGACATGTTAGATTGCCAGCTCCACAGCAGTTGACTTTACCTGAACATCAGTTTGAACCTGAGTATACTGTTTGCGGCCATGCAAGCTCCACTCTTAGAGAATCCCTCTTAGAGAAGGTCTTTGAGATGGCCGAACGCTATATAGAGGCTGCAAAGAGATACTACTCACCCGGTGTTATTGGGCCCTTCACGCTTCAAACGACCGTTGATAAGGATTTGAACTTCTACATCTATGATGTCGCTCCAAGAACAGGTGGTGGAACAAACATTCACATGGCAATGGGCCACCCCTATGGAAACGCTCTCTGGAGGAAAGAGATGAGTACCGGAAGGAGAATTGCGCTTGAGATTAAGAGAGCAATCGAACTGGATGAGCTTGAGAAGGTTGTCACTTGAGTTGTTCACCACCACCCAACTTTTATTCTTTAAAAGAGCCCGAACCTATGAAAAGGAATTATACTTTAGATCTTCACTTCTCAAACTTTATAAGTATTTGAGAATTATAATTTCACAAAATTTATAAATAGTTGAGAATTATCATATCTCATGATGATTGAAGATGTTGTTAACTTCAATCCTTGGTGGGAAGGTAGAGAAGATTACCATGTTAAACTATGGAGATCTCAAAAATATAAATGGAGACCCCAATGGATTGATGACATCTCATTAGAACGCTTTGCCTTGAATTTCATCCTTGGCCCAAGACAGGTAGGAAAAACAACAGGTATTAAGCTCCTAATATCTGAGTTGCTCAGGGAACTTGAACCGGAAAAAATCCTTTACATTAATTGTGAGGTCTTTCCAGACTTTATCTCATTGAGAAAACTTCTTGAAGAATTCATTAGACATGAAAAAGAGCCTCTCATTTTCCTGGATGAAGTTACAACACTAGCAGAATGGTGGAAGGCTGTTAAACCTCTAATCGATACGGGTCAACTTGAGGACGCTGTTATCACGATAACTGGCTCAAGTGCCCTAAAGGTACGTCGAGACATGGAATTTTTCCCAGGGAGAAAGGGAAAAGGAAAGACTATCGAAGTTCTGCCCCTTAATTTTAAAGACTTTGTGGAAATTCATGGAATTAAGAGATTCTGGCTTCACTACGACGAAGTTCTTAGACTTTTCAATAGATATATCAAAATTGGAGGTTTTCCAGGGAGCATAAATGAGATACCCCCAGAGGAGATTTTAGGTGCGTATCTCGGAGAATTTGTGCGCTTTGGTAAAAGTTTTCAAATTATGAAGGAAGTCTTTGCCTCAATAATGTCCACAATCCCTTCGGCAACAAGTTTTCGAGCTTTAGCAAATAAAACATCAGGATATTCTTACAAAGTAGTTCAGGATTATCTTGAGTTCCTTAGAAATCTATACCTCATAGAATTTGCCTATCTCAAGGAAGGTTCAAAGATCTTATACAAGCGTGAGAAAAAGATTTTCTTCCGTGATCCCCTTCTTTTGAGATTATTCTCTATGTGGAGTGGTATTAGGCCCGTAGAATCCGCAATCTACGAAAACATCGTTCAAGACCATTTATACAGAAAGTTTGGTGAAGTCTATTACTACAGAAATAAATATGAAATCGATGCAGTAGCAGGCGATTTAAGAATTGAGGTCAAAGCGGGTAAAGCTCATCGTAGATATCCAAAGAATGTGACAGTTCTTGAAAGAGAAGACATTCCAAGATTTTTAATCGAGCTCTTTTCTTAAATGGAGTTTTTTGTACAATATCTGACCTCCTCCCTGTCCTGAAGGACGAGGCTTTCACGAGATAAAGCGAGCACTAAAATATTATGCAAGAGACTTTGTTAACATTTTCTTGTAAAAATAAAACTTAAAAACCTTTGATTTTTACATTTTCTTGATAAGGTGATAATCATGAAATGGAAAGCCAAAGTTGTAGTTCGCTTAAAAGAAGGATTGAACGACCCAGAAGGAAGAGTAATTGGAAAGGCGCTCAAGAATTTGGGATATAACATTACTGAATTAAAGGTTCCAAAGTACTTTGAACTCACTTTTGAAAGCGAAACTCCAGAGAAGGACGTTGAGGAGATGTGCCGTCGTTTACTTGCGAATCCTGTTATTCACACTTATGAATACAGCATTGAAAATCTAGGTGAGTGAGATGCCAAAATTTGCAGTTATAGTATTCCCAGGGACCAATTGTGACTTTGAGACCGTTGAGGCAATTAGAAAAGCAGGAGGAAAAGTGGAGAGAGTCTGGTATAAATCCTCACTCAAAGACTTCGACGGCGTTGTTTTGCCTGGAGGCTTTAGCTATGCTGATTATTTGAGAGCTGGGGCGATAAGCGCGAGGGCAGAGATAATGGAGGAAGTTAAAGTCCTCGCTAACGATGGAAAGCCAATATTGGGAATTTGCAATGGATTTCAAGTTTTAACCGAGAGTGGCCTTTTGCCTGGAGCACTGAGACCAAACAAGGTTCCAAGGTTTTTATGCAAGTGGGTTTACCTTAAAGTTAGTGATACCCAAACCGCGTTTACCCAATTCTACGAAGAAGGAGAAGTCATTAGAATGCCAATAGCCCATGCAGAGGGTAATTATTATGCAAATGATTTGAATAAGGTAAAGATAGCCTTCCAGTACAGCGATGAAAATGGCAACATAACGAATGATGTGAATCCAAACGGCTCACTCTTAAACATAGCGGGAATAAGCAATGAAAAAGGCAACATCTTGGGAATGATGCCTCATCCAGAGAGAGCCAGTGACAGATGGCTAGGAAGTGAGGATGGGCTAAAGGTGTTCAAATCGATAGTGGAGTATGTTAAGAGGTGATTTTCGGGGTTAAATGGTTACACAATTTTATTTTTCCTTTCTAAAGAGTGAGATACTCAAATGAAAATGCAAAAGTTATCCCATCCTAACTCTAATGTGAGCATCTTAACTCCCTCTTTCTCGCACAATTCCTTAGCTTTTTCAGTGAACCCAGATTTTGAGAAGAAAAACATCAATGCAGACCCAACTCATTCTTAACTTTCCTGATGAATGCTTCTACACCCCTATATGTCGCAGGCTTGTTCCTCCACCTAACCTCAAGCACATAAACCTTATCACCAAAGGCAACACCATCAAACTCAACCTCACCCCTCCGATAAGACTTGAAATCAATGCCGAAAATTTCCCTCATCTTCTCCCTAACCACAGCCTCCTTCGCAACCCAAGCCCCCTCTTCATCTTAAGATACTCCTCCAAATCCTTAATCAATTCTTCCAAAAATCTCTCCCGCCTAAGCTCCAGCTCCGTAATGCCAAGGTAAGTCTTTACAAGCCAAAACCGCGTAAGCTTATCAGCAAAGTAATATCTCTCATCCCGCCTTACAATCAAATCCGTTCTCAAAAGGAACTTCAAATAGTTTGATGAATGAGGTTGTAAATCAACCCTAGACCTTTCCAGAGCTTGGCCTTTCTAATCACGCCGTCTTCTTTAGCCTCTCTCCCCACGTAAGAGCCAAATACCCCTATCTCCCTGACCCTAAACTTCCTATTCAAATGCTTCAAAGATTCCATGTTGCTCACCGCTTATTCCCTTTGGGAACTGCAGGTTAAATTTTTGTTTCCATGCCGTTCATAGCTATCTTCATTTCTCATTGTGTATCACTGGATTTCGGCTAGCTGGATAAGTTAAAAAGGCATAGCAACAATAGCTGTTGTGTTGTCATACTATGTTGTTAGAGTATTGTTTAACAATAAGTTTTGAACATTTAGTTTTAAAAAGTGTTAAAAATCCACGCTTTGCCCTTTCTTGTGATGTTACTAAAGTTAAAATTAGTAGCACGATTGGTGGTGAAATTTATGAAAAGTAGCAAGATGTTGTTGGCGCTGCTTGTAATATCTATCCTAGCATTCAGCAGTGCATGTGTCCAAAAGACTCCAATGGAAACACCCTCCACCTCAACCATCCAAGAAAAGACAACAAGTGCATCTCAAGCTCAAACAGGAGCTCAAGAAAAAATAGTAATCACGGACTTCGCAGGAAGGGATGTGACTTTAGAGAAAGTTCCCGAACGAGTAATTGTTTTAACAAGTTATTGGGCCGAGATTCTTCACATACTTGGTTTAGATGATAAAATTGTTGGCATTGGAAACTATGTCCCAAATAATCCATATATCCCTAAGAAAGTTAAGCAAAAGCCAGCAGTGGGAAGCACGTTTAAGGGTCTTAATTGGGAAAGTGCTGCAAGTTTAGAACCAGATTTAATAATCGTTGACTGGTATGGGGGCAAATATAAGGACAAGGAGACAATTGAAAAGGCTCAAGAGCTTGGTATTCCAGTTATAGCACTAACCGCTCAAAGTGTGGAGGATAATATTAAAGTTGTAGAGCTTTTGGGGAAAGTTTTTGGGAAGGAGGAGAAAGCTGAGGAGCTTTCAAATTGGATGAAGAGCAAGTTGGAAGAAATGAACAAAATAGTCAGTCAGATTCCAGCGGATAAAAAGAAGAACGTCTTAGTGATAGGTGCTCCAAAGGATATAAACGGCCCAATCACAGTCTATGCAAAGGGAAGTGCCTGGGCAAGCATCGTTGAGCTCGTTGGTGCTCACAACTTGGCTTTTGACAAAGAGTTTGACACCCAGTGGCCAAAGCTTGATTTGGAAAAGATCATTGCATACTGGGGAGAGGAAGCGGATGTTATAATCGTAACCTCCTTTAATCAAGAAAAGCTTGAAAAAGCTGTGGAAGAGATAAAGAATGACCCAAGATGGGGAGAGATTAAAGCAGTTAAGGAAGGTCACATTTATGGAATTTTGACCGGTTCTAAAGGATTCTTAGACTGGGGACCAAGGATAGTTGTGGGAGTTTACCAAATGGGTGGACTAATTTATCCGGAGTATTATCCAAAATGGCAAAAATTGGCTGATGAGCTTTTACAGCAGTTCTATGACGAAAGTTTCTATAAAACCATCAGAGACTCACTCGGAAGGGAGGTAAAAATACCAAAAAGGGGTGTGAGGGCTGTTGTTTTGAACTCATACTATGAGCTTATCATATATGCACTTGGTGCATATGATCATGTTGTTGGCGTAGGCAAGTATCACTGGAAAAATCCGACCATTCAGGTATTAATGGAGAAGGTAAAGATTCCTAAGGATATGCCAAACCTTGGAAGTTTATGGTCAGGAGTGGATCTGGAGATGCTGGAGGTTCTTAACCCTGACTGTGTCATCGTGTGGGCATATGGTGAGGCTGATATTGACAAGATACAACACATCGAGGAAGCTACAGGTATTCCAGTTATAGCCATAGACTTTAAAACAATAGATGATTTCTACAATGGAATCAAACTTTTCGGAGAGATATTCAATAAAGAAGAGAAGGCAAAGGAAATAGTAAACAGCATAAAGGAGGAAATTGAGGAAGTTACATCACGCACTTCAGAGATTCCTCCAGATAAAAAAGTCAGGGTATTCCTAACCTATGAAATCAAAGACAATATGATGGTAAGTGAAGGAAAAGGGGGCATTAATACGCAGATTTTACAAATGATAAATGCAATTCCAGTAACGGAAAATTTCTCACAGAAATACCCAAAAGTAAGCTTGGAACAACTTTATACATTAAATCCCGATGTCATAATCCTGTTTTACAGGCATATGAAAGAGCCCTCTCCAGAAAGCCTATACAATGATCCAAATTGGCAGGATTTAAAAGCAGTTAAAGAAAGGAAGATATGCGATCTTAGAGGGTATGTCGAGAAAGGATTTAGAGGCTGGGAGCCAGCAGGTATTCCACTGAGGGTTCTCGCATTAGCTGAGTGCTGCTATCCAGATAAGTTGAAGGAGATTGATTTCAATGCCACAGCGGAGAGACTCTTCAACAAGTTCTATGGAATAAGCTACAGGGAAATGGAGAGGTGAAAGGATGAGAAGATTTCTCTTTCTTTTCCTTCTAGTCTCTCCAATCTTTGCATTCTTCATAAGCCTGTTTATCGGGACATATCACATGCCGATGATCGACATAATAAATATGGTGCTCCTAAAATCCCTTCAACTTATTTCAGTTGCTTTGGCTAAAACGACCCTTGGAAAGCTTTATTTTGATGTTCAAATCCCCTATCCAAGTGTTTATCAAACGGTTCTCTTTAAAATAAGACTTCCCCGGGTTCTTTTAGCTATGATTGTTGGCTCAGCTTTAGCAGTCTCTGGAGC
>QMUF01000064.1 GCA_003663525.1 Thermococci archaeon
CTCATGAAGCTTTGCAAGCCCCTTGCTCTGGAGCCATAAAATGGCCCTCATGACTGCTACTTGATCCAAACCTGTTTCCTTCACTAATTTATCAAAGCTTACTTTTTTCAACTCTCTAAGCTTGATGAGAGTCACCTTTTCCTGGTAACTTAACTCCATTATCAACCCCCCAAGAGAAGTCTTACAAGAGTTACTTAAAAATTGCGGTGAAAAAATAAACAAAAAAATACAAAAACGTGCCAATATCTTTATGGAATGAAAACAACTTTTCCCGTTTTTCCGGCCCTCATTAATTCAAAAGCCTCTTCAAACTTGTCAAATCCCTTGTATTTGTGGGTTATGACTGGATCCAAGTTAAGCTTTCCACTTTTTAAAAGATTTGAAACGGTATACCAGGTTTGCCATAAGTGCCTTCCAGTTATTCCATGAACCTCTAGGGCCTTGAAGATGACTAAATTATTTATATCAAAAGTAACCTCTTTTGGGAATAATCCCAAAAGACTGACTCTACCAGCAGGTGTTACTGCTTGGAGGCCCTGCTCAAGAGCCCTTGGCGCACCGCTAAATTCAAGGAAAACATCTACACCGTTACCATTAGTCAAATCCTTCACTTCCTTGACAACATCCTCTTCCATCGGGTTTATGACGACATCAGCACCTACTTTCTTTGCGAGGTTTCTTCTAAACTCACTTGGCTCACTCACAATGACAAGGGATGCCCCACTTGCTTTTGCAACAGTGATTCCCAAAAGGCCCAATGGACCAGCTCCAGTAATTAGAACAGTCTTACTAGCAACAGGACCAGCCAAAACTGTATCAACAGCATTTCCAAGAGGTTCTTGAAGAGTTGCATACTCTGGTGGAATATTCTTTGGATTTTTCCAAGCATTTTGTGCTGGAACAATTGCATATTCAGCAAAAACACCATCACTATCTACACCAAATATCTTCGTATTCTGACATACATGGTAATTGCCAGTCCTACATTGATAACACTCCCCACAAACTATGTGGGTCTCCGCAGAAATATAATCTCCTATTTTGAGATTATGAACCCCTTGACCTACTTCCACTACCTCACCTGCCACTTCATGTCCCATTATCTGGGGAGGTTTGATCCTGCTTTGAGCCCATTCATTCCACTCGTAAATATGTAGGTCAGTGCCGCAAATGCTTGTCGCAAGAACCTTAATAAGAACTTCCCCCTCTTTTGGTTTTGGAACATCAACTTCAACAAGTTCTGCACCATAAGCTGGCTTAGTCTTCATTATTCCAAGCATTTTTTCGTTCAAAGTTATCATCTCCATGAATTTTTTAACATTAATACCTTAGTTATCTGTGATGTGAACTACCCCGCCCTGACGGGTGGGGCTTCGTGAGAGTTCACCGGGACTACCCTCACTCTCACTGGCCGGTTCACACGGCCACTACCCCCTATCCTCCCGGAATCGGGGGCTACTTTACACCAACCCTTACGGGCTGTCCAGCTGTTTGCCTGTTACGAGGTCCTTATATTCTGCATCCTCAGAGTATTTAAACCTTCTCCACTCCCCTCCCCTCGCATATCCCCTTCCTTACGAAGGGGTCTTGCAAGCAACAGGGAGATAAATTTTTTGTCAAAACCTCGTCCTTTAGAGTATGATACCTCACCTGAGCACTAAAAAGTTTGAAATTTAGGTTCTAAACACCAAAAACCTTAAGTACTCCTATTATCACCATAAGATTGCAGATACTTGTTTGGTGGTGTCTGAATTGGAAGATAGAAAGTTTGGAAAGAGGAAAATAGATAGGAGGGCCCCAAAACTTCCCCCGGTAAAAGTTGGGGAAAGATATAAGGTGAAAATCGAAGCTCTTGGAAAGGGTGGAGATGGAATAGCTAGAATTAAGGGATTTGTGGTCTTTGTTCCTAACACAAAAGTGGGGGATGAAGTGGAAATCGTCATTAACAGTGTAAAACAGAGGTTTGCGTTTGGGGAACTCATAGGTTGATTTTTTCTTCACTCTATTTTTATGGAAAATCTTATATTTCTTACTTTACATACCTAGGTAGTGTATACTTAAGTACTCTGTGTATTTGAACTCATCAACATTTACTATAACAGGAGTGGATATAATGCCCGTTATAATCGTCACTGGAAGAGGTGGGGCCGGAAAAACTACAACTACTGCGAATTTAAGTGTATATTTCGCCCAAAAGGAGTATCGCACCCTCGCAATAGATGGAGATCTTTTTTTGCCCAACCTAGGTTTTCATTTTGCCCTAGAAAATGTTAGTTATACACTCCACTCCATTCTTAAAAATCCTGATGTAGATCCTGAATGGGCAATATACAAGCATGAAAAAACCGCTGTTAATGTAATGCCCGGCAGCACCAGGTTGCAAGATGTTGTAGGAATCTCCCCCAAACGTCTGAGAGAAATAGTTGAACTGATGAAGTACAAATTTCCTGTACTATTTCTTGACTCCCCTACAGGACTACCCTTCGATACTTTGCCAACGTTTGAAGTGGCTGATTATCAAATAATAGTTGTTGAAGTTGAGAGATCACCAATTTATTCCTTTGAAGCAATGATAGAAAATGAAATTAGCAAGCTCAAAGTGATTGGAGAAGAATATGGGCTAAAAATTGGTGTTGTTTTAAACAAGGTGAGAGAATCAGAGGATATTATTGAGCATATAGTGGAGGAGATCGAGCAGAATGTTGGTCTCCCTGTTATAGGTATCGTCCCATTTGATGGAAACGTTCCTGAGTCTGTTAACGTAGGGATCCCTATTCTTGGATACAAGCCAAAAAGTGATGCAGCATTAGCATTTTATGAGACCGGAGAAATCCTTGAAGAGTGGATATTTAAAAAGATTAAAAAAAGTCTGAAAAAATCTCTTTTTGGAGGGAATATAATATGAACATTGAAGAACTCATTGAGAAAGTCGTCAAAGGAGAGATTAAGTTACACCAAGTAGAAAAATATACTAACGATAAACATCTGGCCACAGAAGTCAGAAGAAAGGCCTTAGAAAAGAGATTTAATATAAGCCTAAAAAACATTGGACACTATTCCATAGACCCCAACCAAGTGATAGGAAAAAACATTGAGAATATGATAGGGGCTGTACAGATACCCATGGGAGTTGCAGGTCCTCTCAAGATAAATGGAGAATATGCCAAAGGAGAGTTTTACATTCCATTGGCAACGACTGAAGGGGCTTTAGTTGCTTCAGTAAATAGAGGATGCTCTACTTTGACTGCTGCTGGTGGTGTTAAAACAACAGTAATTGATGATAAAATGACAAGGGCACCCCTATTGAAATGTCCAGATGCAAGGAGAGCAAGAGAGATTGCTCAGTGGACAGAAGAAAATCTTGACTACCTACAAGAAAAAGCAGTTTCAAAGATAACCCGACATGGAAAATTGAGAGGAGTAAAGCCGTATATAGTTGGCAACAACCTTTACCTGCGCTTTGAGTTTGAAACTGCCGATGCTATGGGAATGAATATGGTGACCATAGCAAGTGAAGAAATAATGAACTTAATCGAAGAACAATTCCCGGATGTCAAATACCTCGCTCTTTCTGGCAATTTATGTGTGGATAAGAAGCCCAACGCGATGAACCTCATCAACGGAAGAGGGAAAACAGTTATAGCCGAGGCCATAATCCCAAGAGAAATTGTAGAAACGAAGCTCAAGACAACACCTGAACTTATAGCAGAGGTAAACTACAGGAAGAACCTTGTGGGATCAGCACAAGCAGGTAGCTATGGATTTAACGCTCACTTTGGGAATATTGTGGGAGCTATATTCCTAGCAACAGGCCAGGACGAAGCCCAAATAACAGAAGGCTCTCATGGTATAACGTTAGCCGAAGTTACTCCCGAAGGAGATCTATACACAAGCATAACAATGCCGAGCCTTGAAATTGGAACAGTTGGTGGGGGAACAAGAGTTCCTACACAAAGGGAAGCATTGAGCATTATGGGGATTGCCGGTGGTGGAGACCCACCAGGAACAAATGCAAAGAAATTTGCTGAGATAATTGCAGGGGCAGTTTTAGCAGGAGAACTTTCTTTATTGGCGGCAATAGCGGCAAAGCACTTAGCAAAGGCACACAAAGAACTTGGACGCTAGGGTTTTATTTCATTCTTTTTTAGCGATTCCAAAGCTGAGGGCAGGATATTTTTCGAAATGGTTTTCTTTTTCCTTTCTACCAGTTTAACTCCTTTAAACGGCAGAATTGGGAAGGGGTAACCTATCAAAAGTACCACTAAGAGCACTAGCACTGCAATTAGGATTGAAAACAGCAGATAATCCCAATAGTTTCTGGGTTCAAAAAACAGGGATGTAATGAATCCACTACTTAGAGAAATCAGAAAAGCTGTCATAGAAAACCTCTTGTGCTTCTTTGGATCTATTTTGCCTTTGCATATGAGCTTAAGGAGATATTTCAACCCTTCAGGGGTAAAAACATCGAACTCAAGAGCATCTTCGAGCTCGATCTTTTCCGGGAAAAGATAGAACATCCTATTCAGCTCTCCTTTCACCTCCACTATTCCAATATGCTCACTCCCATACAAAGAATCTGCAAGACTCTCCAAAGTATAACACTCCGGATCTATGAGTCTAACGGACCTTATTCCGAGAGATGAGAACCGTTTTTCAAGGACTTTTGAGGTTTCTGCAAGGGAAGAAGCCGATACCACAGAATAGACACATCTTTTGGGTTTTTCGGACTTTGAGCTTGGGAAATAGTGAGGTAAGACCCTCAATCCTCCCAACTCCTCCGCCTGTAGCCCTTTTTAATGCTTTGGAGTGCGAAGATGAAAAAGAACACAAAGGCTACAATGTTGCTGAGCTGTGAGATATCAATAACGTTTTCAAATGCCAAATATCCTGCTGCAAAGGTTAAAAGGCCCAAAGCCACTTCTATTGCTGTTAGAACCAATTCAAATGTACTTTTCTTAGTTAACTTCCCCTCAACCATTTTATTAGCAATTTCTTCAAGGGCAGAATCTTTCTTAATTAAAAATACCATGTACTTATCCTTGTTCTTGAACTTGATCCTCTCCTCGCTTGGAACTAAATAAAACCAGCGATTCATATCATCTGTGAGTTCAACCACATAAATCCTACTTGACTTGGAAAATAAATTTTGGGCATTCATTAGAAGAGTATACCCATCCGGATTTACTACCCTATTGAAGGTTTTTCCTTTGAAGACTTCCTCAACTTCTCTAGCCTTTTCGCTTATTAGCTGATCCGGTTTTACCTTGATTAATACATAAACTAACTTCTTTTCTTTTTTAGCTGGCTTAGTCTTCTTTTTCCTTTCAGGTTTTTCCTTTCTGGATTTCCGGGGTATTATTATAGGGCCTGGAATAAATCTCATGTTAATTCCCGATTAGAATACAATTCCAAATTTTAAAAAGTTATTGAGAAAGGAAAATTAGGAGGTAAGCTCTTGAATTTTCTTCCTTACAAGCTGGTTCACAAGTTTTCCATCGGCCTTACCACGAAGTTTTGCCATTGCTCTTCCCATGAGCATTCCCATTGCTCCCATCCCTTTCGCTTTTACCACATCTATGTTCTCCCTGACGATCTCTTCGATTATTTTTTCAACTTCCTCTTCGCTTAAAAGAGTAAGACCTTTTTCTTCTGCAACCTGCAGAGCTGTTCTTTCTGGATGTAATGCAAGTTCCTTGAATATTTCTTCAAGTGCTTCCTTTGCAATCTTATCCTCAAGAAGCAGCTTGAAGGCATCCTTTATGTGAGTCTCTGTGATGTTATCAGTGGGAACCTCTTTTTTGAGGCCTTTGAGGACAACCACAAGAATTGAAGCTGCCAGAGAAGGTTTAATCCCCATTGCTATCAGCTCTTCAAAGAGTTCATCCCTCTCATCATCAACCAGCGTTTGTGCTAGACTTTTATCGATCTTATACGCTTTAACATACCGACCTACTTTCGCTTGTGGGTACTCCGGAAGATTTTCGAGAATTTCTTTCTTTAACTCTTCACTCATGAATATTGGAGGGATATCCGTCTCTGGATACATTCTAGCTTTTCCAGGAAGTGGACGCATGTATTGGGTGTTCCCATCCGGAAGAGCTCTTCTAGTTTCCTCAGGCACTCCACTAATGGCCTCTCTGGCCCTTTGAAGAACTTCCCTAAGGGCCTTCTTAGCGATCTCTTCCTCCGCAGCAACCAAGACAAATGCATCAAATTCTCCAAGATTGAGCCTCTCAACAACCCTATCAACTTCTTCTTGACTTATTCCATAATTGGGGAGCTCATCTATGTGGAATATGCCCTTTACGTATTTCCTTGCCCTGTCTGCCATTTCAGTTCCAAGTCTTCTTCCAGGCTGAATCTCGAAGCCTATAAGGCCTCTAAACTTGGGAAGCTTAATGGCCAAGATCTTCCCGCCTTTCTTTAAAGCCCTAGCAATTATCTTAGAACCAGTGCCACTGAAGATATCAGTCACATCATAGAACTCTTCCTTTAGATCCTCTTCTTTCACTCCTCTCTTTTGGAGTTCTTCTTTAATTTTCAAAAGATTCAGCTGCCTCTGGACTTCACGTTCTATGATAACTGGAATCATGTCAAGCTCTTGCACACCCTTTATCTCAATCCTCGCTCCACCTTTAATTGAGATGTTTAAATCCTGTCTTATAGTTCCAAGACCACGTTTCACTTTGCGAGTTGCTCTCAGTGCATCTCCAATAAACTTGGCCACAATTTTTGCTTGCTCAGGGTGATGGATATCCGGAGTTGTTGCAATTTCAATCAGAGGTATTCCCAAACGATCGAGCCTGTAAATTGCCTTCTTCTCGCCCTGTTCTACAATTCTACATGCATCCTCCTCAAGACAGATTGTAGGGATTCCAACACTCCCCCAAGGAGTATCCACCTTACCATTCATCCCCACAATAGCAGTTCTCTGGAAGCCGGAGACGTTGGAACCATCTATAACGATTTTCCTCATAAAATGAACCTCATCAACAGGAATAGCATTTAAAAGATAGGTTATTTGAAGGGCCACTTTTAGAGCATCTTCATCTGGCATGTGGGGTGGTTCTTCATCTATATACACCAAATCGGTGTATTTATAATTGCCTTCATAAACAAAGACCCTGCCTCTTTTGAACTCTTCCAGAGCAGCTTGATCAATCTCCCCAAGTTCGCTCATAGTGGGCCTCAATCGTCTCTCAAATGTGAAGTCAACATTATCGTGAAGTTGACTAGGTACTGCAGAAAAGAGCTTTTTCGTGTCGAGCTGTCTGTGAATCTCAAGACCAACCTTAAGTCCCAAGCTTTTGTAATCAAACTCCATCTCCATCACCTCAGATAAGTGTCAAACCTTGTGTAAGGAGTTATCTCTCCAGCATAATTTGTAAGCATCATTTTCTTAACCTCTTCAAGGCTCTGTGCATGTCCCAGCACCCACATAAGTTTCACATAAGCTGTCTCCGGAAGCATGTCTTCACATGGGATAACCCCTGCTTTAAGGAGTTTTCTTCCAGTGGAGTAAACATTGAGATTAACCCTCCCATAGAGACACTGGCTTGTCATACAAATGATAGCTCCCTCTTCAACTGCTCTTTCTATTGTTGGAATTATTTCATTTGGCGCGTGGCCCAAGCCAGTACCTTCTATAACAATTCCTTTGTAACCTTTATCAACAAAGAAGTCTATGATTTCTCCATTTATACCAGGGTAGGTCTTTATGAGTGCAACTTTTTCTTCAAGCTTGTCATCCACCCAAACTTCACTATCGCTTCTCTTTCTATAGTCCTCCCTCAAGTACTCAACTCTCCCATCATGCCATATTTTGGCTATTGGAACATCATTTATACTCCTAAAGGCATCTCTCCGAGAGGTATGCATTTTTCTAACTTTTGTTCCCCTATGGGCTAAACAATAAGTATCTCCAGTCTCTCCATGCATGACAACAGCAACCTCTCCAAAGTTCTCAACCGCCATTCTAGTGGAGCATATTAAATTCATGGCAGCATCGCTTGACGGTCTATCGCTACTTCTCTGAGAACCAACGAAAATCACTGGCTTCCCCAAGTCGCGAAGCATGAAGCTTAAGGCTGCTGCCGAGTAAGCCATAGTATCGGTTCCATGTCCTATTATAACTCCATCTTCTCCACTGTTCAAGGCCCTTGCAACTTCATGGGCCATTCTTTTCCAGTATTC
>QMUF01000065.1 GCA_003663525.1 Thermococci archaeon
AATTAAATATCATTAAACCAAGGGTGTTTAAAATGAAAAATGCAATTATCTCTGTATCTGAACTACCTTGTACGGGGTTAAAGAAAAGAATTCAAGAAACCTCTGTCAGTTTTGAAGAAATTAAGGAACCAAAGGGATAAGAGGCATCTTGGAGGTGATATGCCATGCTAGACATGGTTGTCATTGCCTTGGCAGCATTTTTTGCAGCCGTTATAGATACCGGACTTGGGATGTGCTATGGGACGATTCTAACTCCGGCACTTCTTATAACTGGTTATTCACCCGAAGTTGTGGTTCCCACAGTGCTGTTGTCTCAACTTATCGTTGATGTAGTTGGAGGCATAACGCATACTAAGGTCAAAAATTTCACAAGAGAGGATATAAAAACTGCATTGACTGTGGCAGTTCCAGCAACAATATTTGTAGTCTTTGGTGCGTTTTCAAACATAAACCTGCCTAAGACAGTTACAAAGACCTACATTGGAGTATTGGTAGCTCTTTTGGGGGTTATGATGCTCCTTGGGATAAAACTTAGAAAAACCCCTAAAAGACTCATGCTGATTTCAAGTTTGGGAGGCTTCAACAAGGGTTTCATGGGTGGGGGGTTTGGTCCGGTTGTTGTCTCCGGCCAGATAGTTCTTAACCATGATCCCAGGCCATCAATAGCGATAGGGGATATAGCGGAGATACCCGTGGTTGTTTTTGGACTTTTAACCTTTGCAGCATTTGGAGCGTTGCACTTTTCGCCAATTTTTGCGATAGTAAGCATTCCGGCCTTAATAGCATCTTTTCTTGGGCCTTATCTCACAAAAACAATCGCCGAAAAGGATTATGCTGAGAAAGTCGTTGGTCTGGTGGCCCTTTTGCTGGGAATCTATACTCTGGTAGAGGTTTTATGATCAACATTTTATTAGAGAAAAGGTTTATAAGTTTAATTAAACTTAATTAAACAAAGTTAAAGCTGGAGGTGCTTGTAATGGGAGATGAAGAGAGAAAATACACAACCGTTTCCATACCAAAGCCACTTTACGAGAAGATAAAGAAGAGAATTGAGGGCACTGGGTTTACTTCAGTTTCGGATTACGTTACCTACGTTTTGAGAGAGGTTTTGGCAAGCCTTGAGGAAGAAGAGAAGGAAGAGGTCTTCAGCGAAGAGGAAGAGGAGAAGGTTAAAGAGAGACTCAGGGCCTTGGGTTACCTTGACTGATCGTTTAAAATATTTTTTAGGTGATTATCATGGTTTCTAAACCCCACGGAGGAAAATTGATTAGGAGAGTAGCCGCTCCAAAGACAAGGGAGAGGATTTTGAGTGAGCAGCATGAGTATCCAAGGGCCCAAATTGACCATGGAAGGGCTATTGACATTGAAAACATAGCCCATGGTGTTTATTCTCCTTTAAAAGGATTTTTAACGAGAGATGATTTTGAAAGTGTTTTAGACCACATGCGCCTCAGTGATGACACTCCATGGACAATTCCAATAGTTCTTGATGTTGAAGAGCTCACATTTGAAGAGGGGGATGCAATACTCCTCTATTACGAAGATCTGCCGATAGCGAGAATGCACGTTGAGGAGATATACACCTCCGATAAGGAATACTTTGCGGAGAAGGTATTCAAAACCACGGATAAGGCCCATCCAGGAGTTTCAAAGGTTTATTCAATGGGCAGTTATTTGGTTGGTGGAGAGATAGAGCTCTTGAATGAACTCCCAAATCCCTTTGCCAAGTATACATTGAGGCCCGTTGAGACGAGAGTTCTCTTTAAGGAGAGGGGATGGAAAACGATAGTTGCCTTCCAGACAAGGAATGTCCCCCACACTGGCCATGAGTATGTCCAAAAAGCTGCTTTAACTTTTGTTGATGGTCTTTTCATAAACCCGGTTCTCGGAAAGAAGAAGAAGGGTGATTATAAGGATGATGTGATAATCAAGGCCTATGAAGTGCTCTTTGAACATTACTATCCCAAAAACGCTGCTACATTGGCAACAGTGAGGTATGAAATGCGTTATGCAGGGCCTAGAGAGGCAATCCACCATGCAATAATGAGGAAGAATTTTGGTGCAACACACTTCATAGTTGGAAGAGATCACGCAGGTGTGGGAGATTATTATGGCCCTTATGAGGCGTGGGACCTCTTCGATGAGTTCCCTGACCTTGGAATAACTCCGATGTTCATCAGAGAAGCCTTTTATTGTAGAAGATGTGGAGGAATGGTAAACGCCAAGATATGCCCGCACGATGGGGGGTTCCACACAAAGATAAGCGGCACAAAGCTCAGGAAGATGATAATGAACGGTGAACAGCCGCCAGAGTACTTAATGAGGCCCGAGGTGTATGAGGTCATAAAGAACTTCGACAACCCCTTTGTAGAGTGATTTTCATGTTGATAATCCATCACTGGGACACGGATGGCATAACTTCAGCGGCTTTGCTTATTAGGACCCTTAACTTGGAGGAATTCAGAAATCTAACTCCACCCATTGGGGAGTTCCGCTTTGACGAGAGGATCAAAAGAGCCATTGAAGAGGCCGAAAAGATCTACGTCCTCGACCTGAGTCTTCCCCATGAGGTTGAGGCCATTGAGAAGGAAATCATGTTCATAGACCATCACATCCAGCCAAGAATCAAAAACCCTAGGGTGAAGCAGATAAACCCAGCTCTTGAAGGGGATGAGGTCCTATCGGCCTCTTTCGTTGTTTCCCAATATTTTAACATCTGGAATGCATGGAGTGCTTTAGGAGTCATCGGAGATATAGGTGAGAAGGCCTTTAAGATCCCGAAGGTTGAAGAGCTTTTGGAAATGGATGGAATAACAAAGGAGGAAGCCCTAAGACTGGTTAGTCTCATAGATTCAAATTACGTAACCATGGATAGAGAAAGTGTGGAAAAGGCCCTCAGAGTGGTCCTCGAAAACCCGATAAAGGATCTTCTGACCTATGAACCTTGGCTCAAGAAAGCGGAGGCGATAGAAGAGGCTGTGCAGGATGCCATCTCAAAGGCCGAGGTTAAGAATGGGATTGCTTTCATAACTTTCAAGAGCCCCTTTAACATAATCTCCAAGGTGGCCAGAAAAGCAGTTTGGGAGATTGGCTATGAAGGAGCGGCGGTGGTTAATGAAGACTTCCATGGAAAGGCCCAGATTTACTTTAGAGTCTCCTCCAAGATGGCTGAGAAAATCAACATGGCCCAGATAATAGCTGAGCTTAAGGGCAAAGGCTTCAATGCTGGAGGTAAAAGAGAGGTTTTGGGGTGCATTTGTGAGAAGAATAGAATTGGGGAGGCTTTGGATATAATTAACGCTCATGTGAGGTGATCAATATGGAAGAAAAAATAAATGAAGGGATTGAGAAGGTCAAGAAGGTCTTTGTCATTGGCCTTGACTCAGCCCCACCCGAACTTTTGTTTGGTAAGTTTTTGGATGATTTACCCAACATAAAGTGGCTTGTGGAGAGGTCTATATACGGCCCGATGCAGAGCACGATTCCCGCCATTACGATTCCGGCTTGGATGGTTATGGCCACGGGTAAAACACCTGGAGAATTGGGCCTTTATGGCTTTAGGCACAGAAAAGAGGGGACTTACAACGATATATGGATTGCCCATGCTTTGATGGTTAAGGAAAAAGCCGTTTGGCACCACATAGCCGAGAGGGGTAAAAAATCGGTTTTAATTGGAATCCCCCCGAGTTACCCACCTAAAAGGGTAAACGGTTATCTCATAAGCTGCTTCATCACTCCGGATGCCTCCGTTGACTACACCTATCCAAAGGAGCTCAAGGGAGAAATAGAGAGGCTTGTGGGAGAATACCTCTTTGATGTTGTCTTCAGAAGGGAGAACAGGGATGAGACCAAGGAGCAGCTGTGGGAGATGACGAAAAAGCGGTTTGAGGTTATTCGCTACTTAATTCAAGAAAAAGATTGGGACTACTTCCAGTTCGTGGAAATTGGGCTTGATAGGGTTCACCACGCTTTCTGGAAGTACTTTGATGAGAATCACCATTTATACCCAGGCGATGACAATCCATACAAAAATGTCATCCCCGATTACTACAAGCTTCTTGATGAGGAAATAGGCAAAACCCTGGAGCTTCTTGATTTGGATGAGACTGCTGTAATAATGGTTTCCGACCACGGTATAAAAGCCATGAGAGGGGCCTTTGCCATAAACCAGTGGCTGATTGATGAGGGTTTGTTAAAGGTCAAAAATCCAGAGATTTTGGAGGAAGGGAGACAAGTTAGGTTCAACGAGCTCGATGTTGACTGGAGCAATACCATTGCCTGGGCTTGGGGCGGTTACTACTCAAGGGTTTTCCTCAACGTCAAAGGAAGGGAGTCCCATGGCATAATTGAGCCGGAAGAGTATGAGAAGGTTAGAGAGGAAGTGGCTGAGAGAATAAAAGCCATCAAAGGGCCCAATGGGGAGAAGTGGAACACTAAGGTTTTCTATCCTGAGGATATTTATCCCATAGCTAAGGGAGACAAGCCAGATTTGATGGTTTATCTGGACGATTTGAACTGGAGAGCCGCGGGAACCCTCGGCTATGAGACACCCTACCTCTTGGAGAACGACTTGGGTCCAGATGATGCCGTACATGCTGAGTATGGAGTGTTCTCACTCTATCTGCCTGGAATGAGTGAGGCGAAGAGAACACAGCTCACAATTTATGACTTTGCACCTACCGTGCTTAGGCTCTTTGGGATGAAAAAACCACTTAACGGGAAGAGTGTGATATGAGCGGGAAAACTCAAAAGAGCCTTGAAAACGGATTTACAATATGGCTTACAGGCCCAAGTGGAGCGGGGAAGACCGTTCTAGCACATGCCTTAAAGAAAAAGCTCAAGTCAATGGGCTATAGGGTGGAGATTCTGGATGGTGATGTGATAAGGAAAACACTCTATCCAGAGCTTGGTTTTTCCAAGGAAGCACGGGAAATGCACAACAGAATAGTTATCCACATGGCCAAACTTTTGAGCAGGAATGGGGTGATAACCATAGTTTCCCTCATCTCCCCTTACAAGGCAGTTAGGGAGTATGCAAGGAAGGAGATAGGCAATTTCGTTGAGGTCTACGTGTACGCGCCTCTTGAGGTGAGAATTCAGAGGGATCCAAAGGGTCTCTATGCCAAGGCTTTGCGTGGTGAAATAAAGGGATTAACTGGCTACGATGGAGTTTATGAAGAGCCGGAGAACCCGGAAGTTAAAGTTGACAGCTCAAAGATGACTCCCGAGGAAGAGGTTGGGGCCGTGTTAAAGAAGGCCAGAGAATTAGGTTACTTAGTCTCCCAAGTATAGAAGTATACAGAAATAACTTAAAAATCGTGTAACGTATAATATTATACAAAAAACTTAAAAAAAGTCTGCTTAGTATAGTACTATGAGGTGGGTAGTGTGCACCGCAGATTTAGCCTTAAAGAGTTGAAAGAAATAATTGAAGAAGATTTAAAGGCGGGAGAAGATGAATACAAAAAGGGGAGGTATAATATAAGCTCAATAGCGTTTTTTAAGGCTATTGTAGGTATTTGTGGTTATATAATTTACAGGGAGCGGGGAATTTTACCTTCAAATCATACTAAGAGGTTTGATATCCTAAGGAAATACTACCCACAGCTTTATGAAATCATGGATATAGATTTCGAGATTTATCGCACAGCTTACCTCTTTAAAATCAGCAGGGAAGATGCCAAAAAGGTGAGAAAAGATGCTTGGAGCTTATATCAAGAGGTTTGAAGAAATAAAAAGAATTGCAATTGAACTTAAAGAAAAATATCCTGAAATATTTGATATAGTTCTCTATGGTTCTACGGTGAGAGGAAAAGAATATCCTAGGGATCTAGACATTCTTATCATATATCTAGGAATAAAAAAAGGAGATGAAAAATACTACTCGATTCCTTTTCAATTGAGAAACCGGTTAATGGATCTCGGATATCAACGAGAAGAGCTTGACATTAAGGGGATAAATATTTCAGAGCTATTTGATCCAAATTTTTTTGCTTCCTTGGGAGTTTTAGCTGAGGGGTATTCCCTTCTCAAAGAGCATTTCCTCCATGAACTATTAAACGGGGAAAGCTATGCAATGTTTGTGTATAAATTACCAAAAGAGTGGAGCCACAACACATTAAACAAGTTTTTGCATGCTCTGAAGGGGAGAGATGGGAGATCCGGAATAATTGGAGAATTAAAAGGAAGTTATGTGTCCAGAGGTGTTGTTTTAATTCCTGTGTGGAACACTGAGAAGTTCAAGAAATTCTTAGAGCTTTGGAAAGTTGATTACGAGTATTTTCTGCTCTTAAAGACAATCAGATTTGTGTAGGGGGTGTCCATGTTGCATTTATCACTTTTGCTAATGTTAAGGGGACAAACGGGTGTGCAGTTAACTGCACAAATTCCTCAAATTTTATTCCTGTTGCTTGCAAGACTCCTTCCGAAAGGGAGGGGGTGTAAGGTTTAAATACTCTGAAGATGCAGAATATAATGACCTCATAACAGCCGTAAGGCTGGACAACCTGCTAGGGTTGGTGTAAAAGTAGCTCCCGATTCCGTGAGGATAGGGGGTAGTGGTCGCGTGAACCGGCCTGTGAGAGTGAGGTTACCGGTAACGGGATGCCGAATGAACTCTCACGAAGCCCTGTCCATAAGGGCAGGGTAGTTCACGCACTATACTTGCTGAAAGACTTAGCATGATTAGAAAGGTGATAGAATGTTCGCTTACATTTTTCTTGGCTTTCTTGTGGGAACTCTAGTTGGCCTCACCGGAATGGGCGGTGGGGCTTTGATGACCCCAGCTTTGATTTTCCTTGGAGTGGAGCCGGTTATAGCCATCGGCACGGATTTGCTCTATGCAACTGTCACAAGGATTTTTGGTGTTTTCTTCCACCATAGAAATAATGGGCTGAGGTTTGATCTGGCCTTAAGGCTCTTTGTTGGAAGTTTACCTGCAATACTCTTGGGGGGCTTCTTGCTAAGAAACCTTGATAAGGCCCTTTTGAACGAGTATCTCACCCTCCTCTTGGGCAGTGTGCTCTTAATTACATCTACATTGAGCCTGATTAGGGGGGAAATTAAAGTCCCAATAAGGCCGAGAAGAGAGTATCTATATCTTCTGGGTTTTGTTGTGGGTTTAACTGTTCAGTTCACTTCCGTTGGTGCTGGAGTAATTGTGAGCTTTGCTTTAATGAACCTTGCTAGAGTTAACCCACGGGAAGTTGTTGGTGTCACGATAGTTTATGGTTTAGCTTTGTCCTCTTTCAGCTTCCTGAACTATGCCCTTCTTGGTAGGGTGGGTTACTATATAGCTCTCTTTTTGGCCCTTGGAACAATTCCGGGTGTCTATTTGGGAACTCATATCAATATGAGAGTCAATAAAGAGAGGCTGAAAAGGATGATAAACATTACAATACTCCTCATAGGGCTCTTGCTGCTTTTTGGGAGATGAGTTTTAGTTAATCCAATTTTACTTAAACATTGTGGGTTTGGTTAAGTTGAATTAACTAAAACTCAGGACTGATTTGATTGTAGAATATCTTGAGATGTTCTTGAGCTTTTGAAGTTTTGAAAGAAAAATTGAAAATTAAAACTTTTAGCTACTTTCTAAAATCTGGAGGATTGCCTCCTCATCCAATACTATTAACTCATCAGGCACGTTCTTTACCTTTTTGGCCATCAGGAGGTAATAGCTCTCCCCCTTCCAGTTGCTCAGCTCAACTTTTCTCTTAAGCTCTTCGAGGAGTTTTTCACCATTTACGGTCTTATTTCTCCACTTACACTCACCAAATAAGGCCCTTTTTCTGTACCGAGTGAGGGCCACTATGTCTATTTCATAGACTTTTCTCTGCCCATTTTCTCTATAGTAGCCCCAGTGTCGTCCTATCTCGGTGAATTTGAAGGGTAGTTTTCCCTTGCTGTTTAAAATCCAGAGCAACTCCCTGCAGATGAAATCGAACCTCTTTCCAGTGTAGTCGGGCAACATGGAGGTTACTTCTTTTCCGAGCTCTTCACGCATTGCCTCGTACTCACTCAGCCTCGGATGGACGAAGCGGAACCAGAAGTTGAGCAGTGGATGCCTTATGTAAATCACTCTCTCCTTTCCAAGAATAGCTCTATCATAGGAGAGCAG
>QMUF01000066.1 GCA_003663525.1 Thermococci archaeon
AAGAACTTGAGAAAACCATCGAGTTTCTAGAGAAAGAAAAACAAGAACTAAGAGCCATGATTGAAGAACAACGAAAAATCATTGAAAATTTAGAAACTAAAATTGCTACATACGATGAGAAAATTAGAGAAAAAATACTCAGAACCAAAGAGATAGAAGCAAAAGAAAAGAGAATAGTATATCTCGAAAAAGAATTAAGAGAAGCAAAATCAATCATAGAAAAACTAAGCAAAGATTTGGTCCTAACAAAGAGGATGCATCTTCTCGAGCTTAAAGGAAGCGCTGTGCCAATTAAGGTCATTGAAAACTTAACTTGGAAAGAATTAGAAGAGTTAGAACGCTCCACTAGTATCAAAAGAGACGATGTCCTTTACATTCTTAATCCCGCCGGTGCTGGCAGAAGCATAGGAGAGCATATATCAGAAAAAAGAGTAAAAGCCATAATAAGTGCAAAACCTCTACCTAATGTTATTTATGAAGTATTAAAAGAGAATAAAATTCCAGTCCTCTATGAAGGTGAAATTGAAGTAAAACGAGTGGATGAATTCGCCATAGTAGATAGAAAAGAGCTTGAAAAAGCTATAGAAGAAAAACTAAACCAATGGAAAGAAGAAGAGAAGCAAAAAGAAGTTCAAGAGTTCCTAAGACTTGTTGAAGAATACAGGTTGGAAAGAATTAAAGAGCTTAAGAAAAAGGCTGATGAGGAACATTAGACTCCATTTAGAAGCCCTCGAAGTAATCTAAAATACTTTCCAGTCTCTTGAGCACTTTTCTGAGTTATTTCCACTGCAGTTCTGATCTATCGGAAAGAACTTTTTTGAGCTTCACATCTCCTACTTTTTCAAGAGGTTTCAAATGAGAATCCAGATTACGTGAAGTCATTTCCAGCACTCCAAGCAAATCCTTAAGTGACCTACCCCACCCTTAAGGGCAAGGTTTTTACGAGGTAAAACATTATAACCAACTTAGTGGGATTTCCAAGTATGTGGTCCTTTACGAGTTCTTTTATCCAATTGGAGAGGCCCCATCCGTAAGGGTGGGGTAGTTCACATCTTTGAAATAATATATCCCCTATTTATAGCATGATGTTTCTCCGAATTTCAGAGAAAACCTTAAGCCGATTAAACTCAAAAATCCCTTGATGAGAGTTGAAAACCTTTATGAAAAACACAACGAGGCTATTAAGTGCCTCGTTTGTGAGAGAAGATGCTCGATAAAAGAGAGCAAAAAGGGGGTATGCAGGAACTACATTAATTTAGAGGGAAAGCTGGTGCATATAGGGTATGGAAAGCTAAGCACAGTTGAAAGCAGACCAATTGAAATAAAGCCCTTCTTCCACTACTACCCAAATTCAACTGCGTTAACTTTTTCTGGCTTTGGGTGTAACTTTTACTGCCCATGGTGCCAGAATTATCATTTAAGCTTCTCCGAGCTGCCGGAGAATACTAGAGAGGTTCCTCCAGAGGAACTTGTAGACTTGGCCCTAAGAAGCGGGGATGATGGCCTTTGCGCGAGTTTTAATGAACCCGCTACCCTTTATACCTATCTCCTCGATACCTTTGAGTTAGCAGGGAGGAGAGGTCTCTACAGTTGCTTGGTAACGAATGGTTATTTTACCACTAAAGCCCTAAGAAGACTTATCGAAAGCGGAGCTTCTGGTTTCAGCATAGATATCAAAGGCTGTCCCGAAATGAAGGTTTTAAGTACTGTAGATCACAGAAAGGTCTTTAGAAATGCAAAAGAGGCCCTAAACTTAGGGGTCCACGTTGAAATGGTTTACCTCGTGATTACAAGGACCAACGATTTCGAAGAATGCTACCGTTGGATATTCAACATGCATTCAAAAATGCTTGGAGAAGACGTTCCTCTTCATATAAACCGTTATTATCCAATGAACTACTGGAAAGAACCACCCACAGCAGTAAAAAAATTGTTGAAGTTAAAAGAAATCGCACAGAAGGAATACAACTTAAACTATGTGTATGTCGGAAATATCGGTTCAGTTAAGCACGAAACCACATATTGCCCTACATGTGGTGAAAAGCTGATAATACGCTCGGGATATAGAGTGCTAAAATGGAATTTAGAAAAAGGCAATAGATGTCCAAAATGCAGTCAAAAAATTCCAATTTATGGGAAGATCACTCAATTCTAAAGCTAATCCCCTTTTCCTTTGCCTTACTCTGGACCTGAAGCTTAAAATTGCAAGCCTTGCATATCTCTCCTGTTGTAGGTTGGTCACAGATTTTGCATCGATTAAGGTCTCTGTTGGCATAGGCCTTAGCTAGTAAGGGGAACATTTTATCATAACTCCTCAAGATCTGATACTTGGTGCCCGGATGCTTCTCCTCCATTTCATTTATCCAATCCCTAATCTCAGCTCTAAATGCCTCCACAGCGTAGGGACATTCACTAAAATCGGCCTCGATGTTATTAAGGATAGCATAGAGCACAACCTCTTTTTCCGGTACTTCCCTCAGGGGTTTTATTCTCGGTACAAGACCTTCGTGGATAACCTCATAGTAGGGCCCCGTTCTCCCTAACCTTGCCACATCTCCACGCATTATGTTCATGAGAAACATTTGCACTTCATCATCCAAATTATGACCCACAGCCAGCTTGTCAGCCTCGACATCTCGGGCCGCATAATTCATGAGCCATCTCCTCCAAACACCACAGTAGGAACATGCTCCCACTCTTTCCCCTCTCTTAAAACTGCCCATTATCTCAACGGTTTCATCGAGAGTAAAACCTATGTATTCCTTGAAAGAATAAATACGGTGCTCAATTCCAAGTTTTTCTGCACTTTTCTTTGCCATCTCGATACTTTCAGATCTATATCCTTTTATGCCTTCATCTATAGTTATCGCCACTACCTCAAACGGGAATTTTTGACTGAGTTTGTGAAGGATATGAAGAAGAACAACGCTATCCTTTCCACCACTTACTCCAACTGCTATTCTATCTCCTCTCTTAATTAGGCCGTATTTCCTTATATTTTGCTTTACTTTGACCTCAACCATCTCATTAAAGTGTTTATGACAATAAAACTTACCCTCATATTTAGCATGGTATACGGCTTCTCGTCCACATTTCGTACACTTCATTTTTGCTCGCCTCACTGCAGAAAAAAGATTCTCTTTTTAAAAAACCTTTCTTTAAACGGAAAGGTTTAAATTAAATTCTTTCCTTACCTATATTAATAACTTTTGTGGTGAGTATCATGGAAATAATAAAAACTAAGATCCCTTCATTCGATAAAGCCCTTGGAGGAGGCATCCTGGAAGATAGCATTGTTTTAATAACATATGACACTTATTCGCAAGGTTGGACACTTGCTTTCGAGATTCTACGAAATCGAATAGAAGATGGAGACTTTGGGGTAATAATAAATTCAGTTGTTCCTATGTCCATGCTCAACTTAGAATTGAAGAGGATTAACTTTGATCTCAATGAAAAAGGAGAAAATGGAAATCTGGGAATTATAGACATCTTTGCATCATTTTATGGGATAGAATACCAGCAACCATACATTTATTATGAAAATATGGATCAAGAGACTTATTTCCCTAAATTTATGGGTCTTTACAGGCGGATGCTAAAAGAGAAAATAGGAGATAGAAGACCCGTAGGAATACAGGTAACCGCAGATGGATTTGCATTTTTATTAGGAGAAGAAAGAGAGCTTAGAATTCTCCAAAAGAATTTGGCTGAAAAAGAAAATGCCTTAATTCGCGAAAAAAGGAAAAGACCAATAAATATAACCCTCCTCAATAGAGACAGAGCATCTCGAAGGTACCTATCGTGGCTTTCCCTCTACAGTCAGTACCAAATAGATTTTAACTCACAAGAAAGCCAAATGGAGGAAAAAATGCTCATTAGAAAATCTCCCCTACCCAACTTCAAACCAACCACATTAAATTTTAAGATAGAAAACGGAAAAGTACACATCACTTAGCGAGTTCTAGTGCAAGCTTAGCTGCTTCTTTCCCACTTTTCGTGAACTGGACTTGTACCAGCTTTTTATGATCAAAATAGCCATTTAAAGCTAAAAGTTCAAGGCGGTCACTTGGATAGCCTGTGTCCGTAACAACAACAAGTGCCTTTGAGTAATCATAGGCCATAAGGGCCTCTACCATTGTACCGATTCCACCTCCCAGAACAACTAAAACATCAGCAGAGTTAATCATGATTGCACTTCTCTCGGCAAAGTCCATACCTGTTCTTATCCTGATTGTATTGAACTCATTTCCTTTTTGTCTTTCTGGGAGGATTCCTACCACAATCCCTCCAAACTTTGCAAATTCCCTACTCGCTATTTCCATAATACCCCTCCTACCCCCGGTAAGGAGAATCACAGTATCCTTATATTTCGCCAATTCTTTGATAAATTCCTTTGTCTTTTCTACAGCTTTAGGAAGGGGCTTAGTATCACTGGAACCAGCAATAGCTATTTGAATCATGCAATCACCCCAAAAGTCCTTTTAAGGCTGGAAAGAGATTAACGGCAAGCAAAAAGATACCTATCCCAATAAAGAGATATGTAATTGACTTTGCAACTTTAGATGGAAGGAAAGCCTTTAAGCTCTCATCAAGTATCTTCCCCCCATCTAAAGGAACTATTGGAAAGAGATTCATCAAACCTATGCCCAAATTAAGTATATATATCCAGTAGAGAGAGAAAGATACTGGAAGGACAATGTTGTCAAAACCCACCTTTGAAATTATGTGTTGAGCTGGATAAACTCCTAAATATCCCTTTTCAGGATTATCAGGATGTGAACCCAGAGGAATACTAAATTTCAACCTATTACCATTCCTAAGAAGTTCAACTTCTATAATTTCCCCTGCACTCGTCTTGTTCATTATATCAAAGAATTCTTCAACAGCTTTGATTTCATGTCCATTTATTCCAATTATAATATCTCCCTTTTGCAGATAATCCCTAGCAGGCCCATTTTCAGCTAAATTTGAAACTTCAACCCCAGCAGGCTGTATAATAGGTGTCAAGACAAAACTTAACAGTAAAAGTGTTACAATTGCAGTTACAATATTCCCCATTGATCCCGCAGCATAGACCCTCAAACGACTTAACAATGGCGCCTTATTTAATGCTTCCTCATCAGGCTCAACAAACGCTCCGGGAATTACAAAAAAGAGTACAAGACCTACAGACTTTAAAGGTAAGTTCTCAGCTCTCGCAACAAAACCATGACTGAGTTCATGAACAAACACAACCACGATCAGACCAATCAATCCATACCACAAAGGAATTGTAACCCCAGGAATCACTAATTGGACTCCAGGAGTTACCACTTTTGTTCTGAGATTTTGTAATGCGAGAGTAAACAATGTGTAAAACACGTACACCATTCCTACGAAACCCAACCCTATGGCCAGCGTAGAATAACCCTTCCAAAAATTTCGAAATCTTGTACCCACTCTATCTATAAAATCAACAAACCGTTTGGTTCTCCATAAAGCAACAAAAAAATCAATCTGGAGGCCTTCTTCTTTCTCTTCCCTATATGCCCCCCCAATAAGGTAAAGTATGCCCCAAAAACCAACAATCACTGCTAGTACTGTGATCAAGTTCACCATCCTTCCCACCTGACTTCACTTCTAAAGAGAGTTTAAAAAGATAGTGCATACTCTTAAAAAGAAATGATGCCAATATGAAAATGCGATGATGATTGATGGGCGAACTGAAAGATGAGGAAGGAAAGGTGATCGCTGAGCATCATCTTTGGAAATTCCATTCTTCTTTACCATACCTCTCTTCCAATAATTCCTCTGCGAGCTCAAGTTCATAATCAGTTAGCTTCCCTTCCTCAAGAGGAAATTTTTCAAGAAATTTGTCTCTTAAAATATTATAAACTTCTTCTCTAGAGACTTTTATTCCTTCACGTTCCAGTGTCGTGACTCTTTCCCATATGCTCCTCACACCTTTATCTTGGAGCTTCTTTTGGGAAACCTTAAGAACCGAGGCAAGAATATCAAGCCGAGTAGCGTACATAAATGTACCATGCTGCAAAATAACCCCTTTTCTCCTTGTCTGTGCAGAACCACTTATTTTCTTTCCATTGGCTATTATGTCATTTAATCCGGAGAATCCTCCATTTAAGCCAACTTCTCTTAAAGCCTCTACAAGCGGACTTGCAATGATCCTATAACTTTCCTCCACATTTTTCAAACCTTTGTAAGAATCTTCTCCTATAACAGCACTGTAAGTGATCTCTCCATACTGATCATGGAAAACGCTGCCCCCACCAGTTATTCTCCGTACAACTGGAATTTCAAGTTCTTTACACTTTTCTAAGTCCACATCATATTCAACACTCTGAAATCTACCTATTGTAATGGAGCTTGGCTTGAAAATATAAAGCCTAACTGTGTCTTCAACTTTTTCTTCTATTCTAGCTATCATTACAGCTTCATCTATGGCCATTTGAACTTCTGGCCTTGCAATAATTAATGGTATGAACCTCATTTCCACCACCTGCTTAAATTACAAAGTTGAGCGTTGCTCATCCCAAACCAAGTCTTTCCCTAACTACTAATGGGGGATACCCTATTTTGGGAAACACTAACAAAGCTTTTGATTCAATGACCTCCTCCGGAATACATGGAAGCACATCCCCTTCCGCTAGAGGGATGTAAGTTTTCAAATATGGAAACTCCTTTAGATCAAGAGGATAAAAATCATATATCCAGTTATTATCTCCCTGTATGACAAAACACCGTTTTCCATTGTATTCCATGACCTTCTTTACCCTGTGGATTATCGGATATCTTGTATACGGTCGTCTATATACTACAACATCTCCAGGCTTTATTTCATCGGGTGGAACTCCCTTAAGAAGTACTACATCGCCTCTATAGAAAGTAGGTTCCATAGAGCCACTTATCACAATAACAAGGGGAGACTCTGTGTGAAGTGCAATCTTTAATCCAGTATGAACTACAAAAACCACTATCAAACTAATGATCAAAAATATAATGTCTCCCTTCCATCCTTTTAGCAACTTTTCTTCGGCCATTTTAATGCCTCCATAAGTGTTCTAATTTTTGCCGGTATCGAACCAATCGCAGTACACGTCTCCAAGCTGATCCTCTTCCCGTCAGTTATATCCAAATGGTATTTAGCCAACTTAAATATTTCCTTTGGCAAACCATGCCTCCCAAGACCAACTACCAACATAAAGCTTTCCCCTCTAAGGGCCCTTTCCGCAAGTTGAAGTGAGGATATGTTCTTATTCTCATCTGGTTTTCTTGTGGTTGCAACTACCTGGCCAAACTGTGGAGGAAAGCCAAGTTTTGGAAAATCGAGAAGATGAAACTTATTAGTTTTCGCCAATTCTAAAAGGTATTTTCCGCTCTCTCCTATAGTAGTGCTTTTAGATATCTCACCAGCAATTTCAAGAGGTTTCCTAGTTTCAAATGGGAACCCCACAAGTGCAAGATGGAAATCAAAGGCATAACAAATGGGTGCGGCCCTTGCAATTGCCCTCAAGTGAGCTTCATGTAGCTTCTTTGGATCATACGAATTATATAATGATAAAGTAAGCATTTTTGCATCCCTACCAAATAAAAACTTAGCAATATTTATTAAGTTGTTTGTCCAATGTAGTTCTTGGTAATTATGGTTGAAATTGAAGACTTAATATACCTAGTAAGAAACAGGAAGTATGAAGAAGCTTTAGAGTTAGTTCACCAGTTAAAAGGAAATCTAGAGAAAGCTCTAGCTCTAGGAGCCATGGCTAAAGAAGTCTTCCACATAGATGAGACAATAGCGTACAGCCTACTAGAAGACGCTGAATATTTTTCTGAAAAAATAAAGAACAAAAAAGAGAAAGCAATTGCTCTTGCAAATGTAGCATCAGTATATTTCTTGATAGGAAACGTCGACTATGGCATGGCACTCTTTGAAGACGCTCTGAAGGAAACAGAAAAAATAAAAAATACAAAGGAAAAAATAAAACCTCTGACAGAGAT
>QMUF01000067.1 GCA_003663525.1 Thermococci archaeon
ATTAAGAAGGCCAAGGGAGAATCGGAGCTTATAGAAAAAATAATGGCAGATATGAAAATTTTAAGAGAAAAACTGCTTAAACTAAAAGCAGAAGCCGAAAGGAGAGGTTTGAGTGAAGTGGAGAGGGTTGCCAGTGAACTCTTCTCTGATATGACGGAGAGAAAGTATCAGGGGATAAAAATCATTAGAGAAAAAAAGTTTGGCAGGGAGAGGATAAGGATAGTTGTTCTCTACCAAGGGCAAGAAGAGGGGATTGATTTCTTAAGTGGTGGGGAGAGAATTGCTTTAGGACTATCCTTTAGATTGGCGCTGTCTCTTTACAAAGTTAAAAACATGGAACTTCTGATTTTAGATGAACCAACGCCATTCTTAGATGAAGAGAGGAGGAAAAAGCTGGTTGAGATAATAACCCAGCACTTGAGAAAGATCCCACAGGTAATAATAGTATCGCATGATGAGGAGCTTAAAGATGCTGCTGATTATGTGATTAGGGTTTCTCTTATCGGGGGAAAGAGCAACGTAGAGGTGGAAAGCCTTGGCACGTATTAGTCAGAGTCACTTGGATGGTGTAAAGAGGTATTTGGACTCTCAATTGATGAGGATAGATGAATTAAAGAAACTGGTAATTGAGGCTGGTTACTATTGGAAGGAATTTCCACCTGCAAAAGAAGCAAAGGTTTTTGCTGTTGATGGAAGTAGGATGATAAAGAGGCTCAGTGGAGCGATAGTTTATGGGGTTTCTTCAGTTTCTATAGGTGATGATATACTACAGTGGCATGAAATAGGCCTCGTTTCTCCATATAAACACGTAGATGAAAGGATAAGACTGCACATGGAAATGCTTGAAAATAGAATTGGAGCCATGACATTTGAACTCAAAGGGGCCGATCTTATTTTAATGGATGGAACTTTAAGCGGATCCATAGCTAGACCCCCCGCTTATTTGGAGAGTAGCACACGACAGCTTTATGAAGAAGATAAAATTGGGACTATAAACACTGTCAAGGCCTTTTTGGAGCTTTTGGAATCTGAATGGGATAAATGGAAAGAAAGTCTTGAAGAAGAAGGAGTTATAAATTATTCCACAGTAGTAGCAAGGCGAGAAGAAATTTTTGAGCATCTGAAGTCTTATGTAGTTGAAAAGGAATTTCTTGAAAAGATAGAGAGTAATCCAAATTACAAGGAGGATTTTATAATATTCTTGGAGTATCTCGAATATTTACACTCAATAGACAAGCTCTTAAAAGGCACTGTGGCCTTTGTGGCAAAAACTTTCTACACTGATGATATAATAAAACAGGTTACTGAAGGGAAGGAAGAGAGTAAATACGCTTTAATACCGGATGTTCCAGTAATTGATTCCATCTCAAAAAAACGAGGATATATGAAATTTAAATATAGAGAATCTAGAAAATGGGCCCTTCCGGAGGTTATCCAAAAAGCTGTGAGGGACAAACATCTACAAAGGGTTGTGAAACTTTTCCCCAAAGAGGGAAACCCCGTACAGAATATACAGCCGGCCTATGTGAGATTTATGGATAATGGTGTTATCTACCTCCTTGAGACTACAAACCTAACTGATGAACTTCTATCTGCAATACTTTCTGTTGCAGAGGATGAGTATATAATACCACTCGAGTATGCCCATCACACTGTGGTTATAAAGAAGCAAGAATTTGATACATATGTAGATGCGATTCTTAATGCTCTGGTTGGAGAAGATCCCAAATATCTAGCATTTTTGAGGTATGGGAGAGAGCCATTGGAGTGAACTACCTCGCCCTGAGGGGTGAGGCTTTGTGAGAGTTCATCCGGCATCCCGTTACCGGTAGCCTCACTCTCACAGGCCGGTTCACGCGGCCACTACCCCTTATCCTCCCGGAAGGGGTCTTGCAAGCAACAGAAAGATAAAAGGTTGGTTTCCCCATCAATAAGATTAAAAACTTGAAAACCCAATATTTAAACATGAGTGTATCTTCGAAAGATTTCATGCCGAGGAAGATACCATTGAGTTTCATCATAGTACGGCCTGCTACACTTTTTGACCTAAGTGAAATAATGCGTATTGAAAGGCAATCCTTTAGGGAGCAATATCCTCGTGGGTTATTCATGATGTTTCTTGATGCAAATCGTGAGACTTTTCTAGTTGCAGAGTACAGTGGGCAAGTGGTTGGTTATGTGATGGCTTACATAAGGCCAGATATGGAAGGTCATATAATGAGTATAGCAGTTGACCCTCTTTACAGGGGAAATGGAATAGGGAGATTATTAATGGAGGCAGTTATAGATAGATTAATAAAGCGAGGGGCCAGGTACATAGGTCTAGAAGTTAGAGTTAGTAATAAGGGAGCAATAAAACTTTATGAAAAGTTGGGATTTAAAAAAATGAAGATTATACGGGGTTATTATTCAGATGGAGAGGACGCTTATTATATGATGCTGGATCTGAGCACTTGGGGGGGCAAAAGTTGACCAAATTTAAATTTTATCTCAGTGGTGAGAGAGTTTTCAGCACAATGGAAAGTGCTTTAAATAAGCTTTACAACAAAAGACATTACGGAGAAGTTGTTAATGGAAAGCTATTCTTATCTTTAGTTGAAGCCGCGTATCTTCTTGAAAAAGAGTGGATTAAGGTTTTTAATGGAGAGAAAGAATTGACCCTTGAAGAAATTTTTGAACTAGGCAGAAAAAAAGATGAACAGTTCGATCTAAAGTTTTTAGTATACAAGGACCTTAGGGATAGAGGGTACACAGTTAAAACCGCCCTTAAATATGGTTCTCACTTTAGGGTTTATCGAAAAGGTATGGAAGATCACGCTGATTGGTTAATCTGGGTCGTAAACGAGAGTCAAAGGATGTATCCTAATGAATTAACAGCAAGGGTTAGGGTTGCTCATGGTGTTAGGAAAAAAATGGTTTTGGCTGTGGTGGATGAAGATAACGATGTAGTTTACTATCAGGTTGGGAGGATAAAGTTTTAAGGTGATTTCTCATTCTTGAGGTTCTCTGAGAAAAGTAAAATATCTCTAATCTTTTCTCCAAAAGGAAAAATAAAGGATAAGAAATCACTTTAGGAACCCAGTCTTCTTTCCTAGGTCCTCAAAGGCATCAATTACGTATTGCAAGTCTTTTTTACTATGTGCTGCAGAGGGTTCGAGTCTTATTCTTGCTGTTCCAAGGGGAACAGTTGGGTAAACTATAGCTTGAGCGAAGATGTTGTATTCTTCATAGAGTCTCTTACTGAACTCCTGTGCCCGCTTCTCTTCATACAGCATTACTGGAGTAATTGGGTGTTTTGTATTTCCTAAGTCGTATCCCAAGTCACGAAGTCCTTTTTGGAGGAAGTTGGTGTTGTCCCATAACTTCTTAACTAGCTCATCGCTGTGTTGGAGTATTTCAACGGAGGCTATTGCGGCTGCAACATCGGGTGGATTCAAGGCGGAGGAGAACAAGAACGGCCTTCCTCTTTGTCTTAGATAGTCTATAGCTTCCTCAGGACCAGCTACATATCCACCAATGACACCAAAAGCTTTGCTTAGTGTTCCCATCTCAAAATCAACTCTGTCATGGAGGTTGAAGTGATCAACTATTCCCCTCCCACTGTCACCAAGAACACCTTCACCGTGAGCATCATCCACATAGATCATCGCATCATACTGCTCTGCCAATTCGGCTATCTCCGGTAGCGGAGCTAAGTCACCATCCATGCTGAATACTCCGTCAGTGACTATAAGCTTCTTTTTCTTGTCTTTAACTTCTTCGAGTCTCTTTTTGAGGTCTTCCATGTCAAGGTGCTTGTAGATGACTTTGGGAGCACCGCTTAGTCTCATAGCATCTATAATGCTCGCGTGGTTGAGTTCTTCACTCACGAAAACTCCATCTTCGCCTTTCTTGATTAACGCACTTAGTGCACCAAGATTTGCATTGTAACCGCTTTGGAAGAGAATGGCTGCTTCTCTCTTCTTAAATTTAGCCAATTTTTCCTCAAGCTCCACGTGAAGTTCCATAGTCCCGGCGATAGTTCTAACGGCCCCTGCGCCAACACCATAATCAAGAATGGCCCTTATTGCTGCTTCTTTAATTTTTGGGTGTGCAGCAAGGCCAAGATAGTTGTTAGAACACATGTTGAGAACTCTCTTCCCATCAACAACAACCCAGGGGCCTTGAGAGCTTTGTAGTACTCTAATCCTTACGTAAAGGCCTTTTTCTTTAAGCTCATTAAGTTCTTCAGTAATCCAGTCAAGCTTTGCCATAGGCACCACCAAGTAGAATATTCATGTTTCATGCCTATAAAAGTTTTTCATACTGGAATCCTCAATGGAATCGGAAATTGTGTGAACTACCCCGGCCTGACGGGTGGGGTTTCGTGAGAGTTCATTCAGCATCCCGTTGCCGGTAGCCTCACTCTCACTGGTCGGTTCACGCGGCCACTACCCCCTATCCTCATGGAATCGAGGGCTACTTTACACCAACCCTTATGGGTTGTCCAGTCTTACGGCTGTTATGAGGTCATTATATTCTGCATCCTCAGAGTATTTAAACCTTACTCACCCACCTCCTCTTGCGTATCTCCTCCCTTTCGGAAGGAGTCTTGCAAGCAACAGGGAGATAAATAATTGGTTTCCTTTATAGTTATCGAGATGACCTGTGTGTTGATTCTACTCTTAAAACAAATCTTTAAGTAAGATTAGACCTCTCAAGATGGGGGAGCTGGGGATAGTCCAAAGAGTTTAAATATCTGCTTGAGTATAAAGAATTTAGTTCACGATAATAGGTGATCGTCATGGTTGAGGAGGTAAAAGAGGTTAAAGAAGTTAAAATTCTTGAAAAACCTTGGGTTGAGAAGTACAGGCCCGAGAGGCTTGATGACATTGTTGGTCAGGATCATATAGTAAAGAGACTCAAGCATTACGTTAAGACGGGTTCAATGCCGCATCTTCTCTTAGCAGGGCCGCCCGGCGTCGGGAAGACGACTTCTGCGCTTTGTTTATCGAGGGAACTCTTTGGAGAGCACTGGAGACACAATTTCCTTGAGCTAAACGCATCTGTTTCCAAGGACACACCAATACTCGTGAGGATTGACGGCAGGGTTGTGAGGATGACCTTTGCCGAGCTTGATAAGCTCTACTTTGACGAAAGCGATGGCAACGTCGCCTACAAAGATGCACCCAACCTTGAGGTTCTCGCGGTTGACGAAAACTATTGCATTAGATGGGCTCGTGTGAGCAAGATAATCCGCCACCGCGTTCCCGTTATACTCCGCGTCCACCTTGAGGGTGGCGGAAAGCTTGAGCTGACCGGAAACCACTCTGTTATGATCCTCACCGAGAACGGCCTTGAAACTGCGAAGGCAAGCGAGCTGAAAGAGGGCACAATCTTACTCAGCTTCACTGCCAACATTGAAGGCTTCCTCGACGTTCTCGACATGAGCGACTGTAGTATTAAGGAGAGTGCGAGGACGAGAACCTTCGAGGGACTTCCAGTTGATGAGGGGCTCTCCTACATGCTCGGCCTCTACGCCGCCGAGGGGGCGGTCGGTTTCAGGGGCAGCACCTCCAGTCAGGTGATATATACTCTTGGAAGTCATGAGAGAGATTTAATAGACCGAGTGAGGGCATTCGCTGAAGACCTCGGCGTCAACCTTTACGAGAACTACACGAGTTCGGGCTTTGACCGCTCAAGGAAGAGCGCTTATCAGCTCCAGTTCCTCAACACCCAGCTTGCCAGGTTCTTCGAGGAGAGCTTTTACGACGGGGCCGGCAGGAGGACGACCAACAAGAGGATTCCGGGCTTTGTCTTTGAGTTCCCGATTCAGGAGAGGGTAGCCTTCCTGAAGGGCCTCGCAGACGATGATGGAGCCGGCGAGTGGGGTGAGGTAATCAGAGTCTCCTCAGTCTCAAGGGACCTGCTGATAGATACCGTCTGGCTCGCGAGGGTTTCAGGAATAGAGGCGAGCCTTTTCGAGAGGGAGGCGAGGCTCATCTGGAAAGGTGGAATGAAGTGGAGCAAGGCCGAGCTCCTCCCAGCTGAACCAGTAGTTAAGATGCTTGAGGCGATAGAGAACGCTATCGAGGGCAACTGGCGCTACGAGTTCAGGCACCAGGTCTACGAGGGCAAAAAACGTGTCAGAAAGGCGACTTTGAGAAAGGTCATAGAGATGGTAAACGGGGAGAAGCTGGATGAGAAAGGCAGGATGATCCTCAAAACGCTGAAGAAGCTCGCCAGTACCGACCTTCACGCCCTAATGGTCAAAAAGGTTGAGGTCGTCGAGTACAACGACTTCGTCTACGATGTCAGCGTTCCGGGCAATGAGATGTTCTTTGCCGGTGAAATACCTGTCCTCCTTCACAACTCGGATGAGCGCGGGATAAACGTCATCCGCGAGAAGGTGAAGGACTTTGCGAGGACGAAGCCGATAGGTGGCCCAAGATTCAAGATAATCTTCCTCGATGAGGCTGACGCATTGACTCAAGACGCTCAGCAGGCCCTTAGAAGAACAATGGAGATGTTTTCGAACAATGTTCGCTTTATCCTGAGCTGCATCACGGGAGACACAAAGATTTATACCCCGGACGAAAGAGAGGTAAGGATAAAGGACTTCATGAAGCACTTTGAGGAGGGTCTCCTGAAGGAAGTTACTAACAGGAGGGGGAGAGACACCGTTATCGCGGCCGTGGCCTTCAACTCCAAGATAATAGGTCACCCAGTCTTTAGGCTAACGCTTGAGAGCGGAAGGGTCGTGGAGGCCACGGGAGATCACATGTTTCTGACTCCAGAGGGCTGGGTTCAGACCTACGACCTCAAAGAGGGCTCTGAAGTGCTTGTAAGGCCGACGCTTGAGGGAACGCCTTACGAGGAGGACCCGAGACCTATAATCGACCTCCACGAGTTCTACAACTTCCTTGAAAAAATCGAGCGCGAGCACGGACTTAAGTCCCTCGGGGAGGCCAAGAGCTTCCGCGAGCTCCTGACGATGGGCAAGGAAAAAATCCTTGCGAGGGCCCTTGAGCTGAAGGCTGAGATGGAAAGTGGGCTGACGAAAAGAGAAGCAGAAGTTCTGGCGTTGATTTTCGCTGAATGGATGACAAGAAAAGAGCTCCAGAAGAAGGTGAGACTCTCCCGTGTTAGGCTCAACCAGCTCCTGCAAAGCCTTGAGAGGAAGGGCTACATCGAGAGGAGAATCGAGGGGAAGGAGCAGTTCATAAGGAAGGTACGCGATGGGAGGCCAATAAGGAACGCGATGGACGTCAAGAAAATCCTTGAAGAGGAGTTTGGAGTCGAGATAAGCTACACCATGGCTAGAAAGCTTCTTGCGGGGGAAATGAGAGGAATCGCCTACAACATACTCCGCGAGGTTAAGGAGAAGTGGCTCGTGCGCTACGACGACGAGAAAGCTGGAATCCTCGCGAGGGTCCTCGGTTTCCTCATCGGCGATGGGCACTTGGCTAAGGGTAGTGTTAGGATTTGGTTCAACTCAAGCAGGGAGGAGCTCGAAGCACTCGCCGAAGACCTGAAGAGGCTCGGTCTTAAGCCTTCAGAGATAATCGAGCGCGAGACCAGCTCAGGAATCCGTGGAAGGCCTGTGAAGGGCAGGATTCACATGCTCTACGTGGACAGCTCGGCATTCCATGCCCTCATGCGCTTCTGGGGAGTCGAAGTCGGCAACAAGACCGTGAAGGGGTATGCTGTTCCAGATTGGATAAAGGAGGGTAACCTATTCGTCAAGAGGGAGTTCCTGCGCGGTCTCTTTGGAACTGGCGGAACAAAGCCGAGTGGGGAGCGCTACAACTTCAACGGCATCAAGCTTGAGATGCGCGCCTCAGTGGA
>QMUF01000068.1 GCA_003663525.1 Thermococci archaeon
ACTTTTATAACGCTTAACCAATAAAGAAAATCAGGGGTAACACCCCGCGGAGGTGCTGGGAATGACTATTGTTGATGTTAGAATTTTAGTTGAAGGAGCAAGCGATGTAGAAGTTGTAAGTAAGGCCCTTCAAGGCTTAGCTCTTGGGAGTGAATACAACATAACGATCTCTGCAATAATCCCAACCACAAATTTAGAAATAGCCAAAAGCGCTACAGCAGGAGCTGATTTATTGATAATAGCAACAGACGCCGACAGGGTGGGAAGAGAGTTAGCAGAAAGAATGTTTAGGGAACTCGGGGAGTTAGTAGGTCAAGTGGAAAGAATGAAAATCCCAATGGGACATGACTTAGAGCATATAGATGTGGAGCTGGTTAGAAAAGAGCTTAAAAATACCCTAGTCAGAGCCGGACTAAAAAGTCTCCAAGTTCTTCCGGAGTATATGGCACTAAGAAATCAATTATTTGACTTGAAAGGAAAACATGAAATGTTAATACAAGAAAATGAAGAGCTCAAGAAGAATTATCAAGAGCTTGAACAGAAATACGGAGAACTCTTAGAGGAATACAGCCAGGTGCTAGAAGAAAACAATAGACTCAAAGAATCATTGAAGAAGAGAGCCAATGTATTCAAGTTAACAGATATCTGGAAAGAGTTATTTGGTGAAACTACACCTCCTGATGAAAGGCATATTGCAGAAGCTGTGGAAAAGTTAAACCTTGGAGGGAAGATAATAGTTGGACAAGGTCATATATACTCTGAAGACGAGGATCTCATAGTTGAGCTTCTCAGAATCGTTCATCTAAGCCTAAGTATAGCCCAAGCACAAAAGGAAGAACCCCAAGTAGAAGAAAAAACCCCTGAAGAAATCGAGGAACCAGAGACAAGATTTGAAGACTTTTAATCTTCTATAATTTATTTTCGTGATCCTTATGGACGATGGAATAGAAGAGTTTAAAACCTATCTCGAACTCGAGGGAAAAAGCCCTCAAACAGTTAGAATGTACACCTACTACGTAGAGAGATTTTTAAAAGATGTTAAAAATCCCAATTATCGTTCTGCACTTCGTTTTCTTGCCAAACTAAAGAAAGAAGGCTACTCCAATAAAAGTCTCAATCTCGTTGTTCAGGCTTTAAAATCATATTTCAGATTTGAAGGCCTTGATGAAGATGCTGAAAAGTTAAAATCACCCAAGGTCCCAAGGAGCTTGCCAAAAAGCCTCACAAGAGAAGATGTTAAAAGACTCCTCAATGCTGTCCCACTTACAAGAAAGAGAGACCGACTCATTATATTGCTCCTTTATGGAACAGGCCTTAGAGTAAGTGAAGTATGCAACCTCAAAATAAAAGATATTGACTTCAATAAGGGTGTCCTAACTGTAAAAGGGGGTAAAGGGGCAAAAGATAGAATAGTGCCACTTTCAGGATCCCTGCTTAAAGAAATAGACGAGTATCTAGAAACTAGAAAAGATGGGAGTGAGTATCTGTTCGTAGAAATTAGGAGAGAGAAAAAAGATAAAATCTCTCCAAAGACAGTATGGTACCTATTAAAGAAATATGGGAACAAGGCCAATGTAAGTGTAACTCCTCACATGCTCCGCCACAGCTTTGCAACACACATGCTGGAGAGAGGAATTGACATAAGAGTGATTCAAGAAATTCTTGGCCACTCAAGCCTTTCAACAACCCAAATTTACACTAAGGTGACTGTTGAACACCTAAAGAAGGCCCAAGAGAAGGCCAAACTTATTGAGGACCTCATTGAATGATACCATTCCACTTCTTAGTTATAAGTTATAAGTTAAAAGTTAAACATTATAACTGAGAAATTCTCCAAGTAAAAAAAGAATGACAAGCATTAGTATGCACCCTTTCTCATGAGCAAACTCAAATAACTTGCAAAGGCTCCTGCAGAGATTGTGTCTCCAAGGCCCACTGTAGAGACAGGATTTTTAACAATCCTTGTAGGAGTTATGACTATCTTGTATTCTCTTGTTCTCATTTTACTCAACGCTTCTTCTAGTCTAAGCTTCACGTATTCCCCTTTCTCATTAAATGGGATATTAAGACCAACTTTGACATCTTCCGGCCGTTTAATATCCCCTAAAAATGCCCTAGTGGCTGCCAATGTTGTGCCAACTTCAAGCGATTTTAACAGATCTCCCTCGCTCAATGGATTATCGCGGTGAGTAATATACATAAGATAATAGATGGTGTGGATCTGGAGAACTTCTAGGTTAAGCTCATCAAGAAGAATCTTCACCCCTAAAACTGTATCCTCAATTCTATTGTAAGTGAAAATCCGGTCGCTTAAGTCTCTATACCCCAAAACACTTAGTATATGAGCAATCTCAGCTTCATCCATCCCTACACTATCCGCAAGAGGGAAGATGTTGAAGATTACTTTTTTTCTTAGGTCTCTATCTTGGATCGAGGCAAACTCCACATGAATCTTAACATCTTTTTTCTTTTTGAGGAGTTTAATATCTTCCTTGGCCTTTCTTAAATAATAGTTCGCATTTTTCCCATCTGTATAATGGTTTCTTATTCCCTGATATCCAGAGAGGATTGCCCCATCAACCATTTCTCCTATCTCAGGAAGATATGACTTAAAGTTAGAAGAAGTTTCTACCCTCGCAAACTCCTCAGATCTACATGCAACAATGAATCTCCCAGAATAGGGGACTTCAACCACTTCATTGCCAAGTTTAAATCTCGTGCCTGCTCTGAATTCAAAGATTCTGTTAATCTTCACTGGGTCACCTTCTTTATATGCCTCTAAAGGTTTTTTTAGGGCCAATTTTCCATTTTCGATAACAGGGTATAAAAGATTGCCTCTTCTAACAAACATTTCAGCCTGTTTTTTCCCTAGAAGAGGAGAATAAGCTATAACTTTCTTGAACTCGAGATTAGCAAGAAGATTTGCTATGATTCCCACCTGGCCCCCAATTCTCTCCACACCATGCTCAAAACGGGATTTAAACCATTTATCTACTTCATAACTCATCAAAGGGACAGATTGTGGTTTCCCAGTTTTGAGAGCATGGATTAATCTGGCAACAAAATCCAATGGTTCATTTATCTCCCTTGGATACTCTTGCATTCTCTTTTTAATGTTCTCTGCTCCAAATTCCTTTATGAGACTCTGGATATGCTTTTCGTTTAAGTATATTATGGCATCAACGTTTGTGTTATATGCTAAGTACATGCTCATATCTTGGAAGTCTCTGAGAAACTCTATCATACTTATCACCTTCGGTGAGTACTAAGGATGACATAGATGAAATGTCTTAAAAATGTTTTCATTAAAGAAGAGAAGAGAGTAAAAATCTCAATATTCAACAAAGAGTCTTCCAAGCCATGAAATCTTTTCTCCAACATCTAACTCTCTTAAAGCAAGCCAAAGAGAAGCTTGGTTGCTTGTGACAACTGGAATCCCAAAGTCATCTTCAAGAAGCTCAATAATCTCAAAGGTCCTGAAGTTTGTGCAGCTTATAAAAACAGCATCTGCCTCATCTGTGAATAGTGCCTTTATCATTCTGTAGGCCTCATAAGGGTCAAGTCTCCCTATCTTTGTATTGTCTACAATACCAAGGCCCCTAATGTCAATTACTTCCAATTCATTTGCTTCTAAAAACTCCCTTTCTCGTTGATTTATTTCATCTGTGTAAGGAGTGACTACAAGGATTTGTTGGGCATCTAAAATTTTTAACGCCTCAACAATTGCCGTACTCGTTGTTACCACAGGGAGGTTTACTTCATCTTCTATTTTCATGGAGAGCTCTTTATCAAACTCCCTTCCACCTATGAAAGAACCGCTTGTACATCCGTAGAGAATTAAATCCACATCAGCGTCTTTTAAAAGTCTCGCACTTTCTAATGCAAGACCACTCATTGCCAATAACTCCTCTTCAGTGACGTTTCTTAGTGGCATTCTCGCAGTGTGTAATGAAACACCCTCTGGCAAAGCAGAATGTAATTCCATCTCCATTGTAGTGTTTGATGAGGGGACTATTAAACCTATTCTACCTCTCCACCCGTACATGCTTTCACCTAAAATTGATATGATGGGGAGTATATTAAGCTTTTCTAACCAAATCCTAATAAACATCAAATTCTCTATCAATTCTGGTGAGCAATATGCTTAGATATCCCACAGTCGCTGGTAGTTTTTATCCTACTGGAGAAGAGCTCAACATGATGTTGAAAGAGTTTTTCAAAGACCTTGGGGAACTCGGAGAGAAGAAAAAAATAACTGCGGGAGTTGCTCCTCATGCAGGATACGTGTTCTCTGGATTTACTGCTTCAAGAACGTATAAAGCTATTTACGAGGATGGTTTACCAGAAACTTTTGTTGTGATAGGGCCCAATCATACTGGCCTAGGTTCACCAGTGGCTATTTATCCAGAAGGAGAGTGGACAACCCCAATGGGAGGAATTAAAGTTGATGAAGACCTCGCTAAAGCCATAGCAAGACACTCAGGAATAGCAGACTTAGACGAGTTTGCCCACAAATATGAACATTCCATAGAAGTGCAGATACCTTTTATTCAATACATCTCTCAAAAAGCTGAAGAAGAGGTAAGGATTGTTCCCATAACTCTTGGTCTCCAAGATGAAGAAGTGGCTGAGGATTTGGGAAAAGCAATTTTCGAAGCAAGTCAAGAGCTTGGAAGAGATATCGTTGTTATAGCAAGCACGGATATGATGCATTACGGCTACGTTTATGGCTATGTACCTTTTAGAGCGAGGGGAGATGATTTGCTTGGAAGAATAAAGGAATGGGACTTCAGGATAATTCAGAAGATTCTTGAATTTGACCATAAAGGAATATTTGATGAAATTAGGAAGATGGATCACACGATGTGCGGCCCTGGAGGAGTGGCTACTGCAATAGTGTTTTCAAGGCTTGCTGGAGCCGTTGAAACGGAGGTTTTGCATTATACCACAAGCTTTGAGGTGAGCAGAAGTACGGATGCCGTAGTCGGCTACGTTAGCATCATCATGAGAAAGGCATGAAATTGGAGGAAGGTGAATGGCGCGCGTAACACAAAAGCTGATTCAAGGTACAGGTGTTTCCTTCCTCATTTTAGCTACACTATACTTTGGTGAGCTTTTATTTAACCTAGACAACCCTCATTTTAACGATGCTGACGCAATAGAGCTCATTGTAAAGTCTGCTATGTCTTTTCTCCTGCTTGGAGGAGCATTGGTAGCATTTTCGGTGTTTTACCCTGAAGCCAAGAAAACAACAAAAGTCTTAGGTGCAATATCCCTCTTAACCTTAGCAACTCTGCTAGGATATGCAATTGGTGTTGAAAGCTTCACATGATGTCTTTCTTCGTGCAGCACATTTGAGATGCACTGGATTGTGAACGTGGTGGGCGTCATAATCTTTGCACTTTCCATTGCTGGCATAATCTCTGTGCTGATGCAGTTTCTAAAATCTGCGGAAGTTTCATAGCTCAAGACCAAAAGAAAAATAAATTCAAAAGGTATACCTTAGACTATGAAGATTGGAGATGCGGTAGAGAAAATACTCTCCCTTGACAAAGCGGGGAAAGTTAAGTTCATAATCCTTTACGGCTCTCATGCGAGAGGAGAGGCTCGAAAGGACAGTGACATTGATTTATGCATCTATTATGACAGCACAAAGAGGGAAGCTTTTGAATTCAGAATGAAAATTCTCGGAGAACTCCCAGACAATTATGATGTACAAATTTTCAACTTGCTGCCACTATTTCTCAGAAAAGAATGCCTGAAGGGTGTTGTACTGCTCTGCAGGGATTGGGAGTTTTTGTATGACATCGCATACAAGACCATTGAAGAATTCGAAGATTTTAAGCGTTATTACTATGATTACATTGGTTTGGAGGCGATAGAATGAGAACCCTTGAAGAGATACAAAAGATACTCCAGAGCCATAAAGAAGAACTCTACAAAAAATTTGGAGTTAAGAGAATTGGTATCTTCGGATCTTATTCAAGAGGAAAGCAAAAGGAAACAAGTGATATTGACATTTTAGTTGAATTTCACAGGCCTATTGGATTTATTAAGTTCATTAAGCTCCAAGAATATCTCGAAAGTCTACTTGGAGTTAAAGTTGATCTTGTTACAAAAAAAGCATTGAAGAAGCAAATTAGAAAGCAAATTCTCCAAGAGGTGAAATACGTATGAGGGATCCATATCTGTATGTTGAAGATATTCTTAAGTCAATTGAAAAAATAAAACGTTACACTGCTGGCATGTCTTTCGGAGATTTCATAAGAGATGAGAAAACTATCGACGCAGTCTTAAGAAATTTGGAAATTATAAGAGAAGCTGCCAAAAATGCTCCAGAAGAAATCAGACAAAAATATTCTCAAATCCCCTGGAAAGAGATCGCTGGAATGAGAGACAGACTTATTCATGCTTATTTTGGGGTTGATTTGGAGATTGTCTGGCAAACTATAGTCTCAGATTTGCCAAAGCTGGAATTCGAGTTAATCAAAATTATCAAGAAGGAGGGACAAAAATGAGAGTACTCGCTTCAGCACCGGCTAAAATCATTCTTTTTGGAGAGCACAGTGTTGTTTATGGAAAACCCGCTATAGCGGCAGCTATTGATTTGAGAACTTATGTAAGAGCTGAATTCAATAAAAATAGGAGAATAAGGATAGAGGCAAAGGATATAAGGACTCCTGGCCTAACAGTTTCTTTCTCAGAAGATCAAATATATTTTGAAACCGATTATGGAAAGGCCGCAGAGGTTTTGAGCTATGTAAGAGAGGCTATAAACCTCGTTATGGAAGAAACGGGAAAGCAGAAGGGAGTAACAGTTTCTATAACTTCCCAAATTCCCGTAGGTGCTGGCCTTGGAAGTTCAGCTGCTGTAGCAGTTGCAACTATTGGAGCAGTTTCAAAGCTTTTGGACTTGGAGCTGAGCAATGCGGAGATAGCCAAACTTGGACACAAAGTGGAGCTCCTCGTGCAAGGTGCGTCGAGTGGAATTGACCCGACGGTTTCCGCTGTTGGTGGTTTTCTTTACTACCAAAATGGATCCTTTGAAAGTCTGCCAGTGGTGGAGCTTCCAATAGTGGTTGGCTACACAGGTTCAAGTGGCTCCACAAAAGAACTAGTTGCAAAAGTCAGAAGAAACTATGAGGAGATGCCCGAGATAATTGAGCCAATCCTCAATTCGATGGGCAAGCTCGTGGAAAAGGCCAGAGAAGTCATCCTTGCAGAGTACGACAAGGAAATCAAGTTCAAACTCCTCGGGACGTTAATGAACATAAATCACGGCCTCCTTGACGCCCTTGGTGTCTCAACAAAAAGCCTAAGCGACTTGGTGTATGCTTCAAGGGAAGCTGGAGCTTTGGGGGCCAAGATAACCGGTGCCGGTGGTGGTGGCTGTATGTACGCTTTAGCTCCAGGAAAGCAAAGTGAAGTTGCAACAGCAATAAAGATTGCCGGAGGAATGCCGATAGTAACAAAGATAAGCAGAGAAGGGCTCAGAATTGAAGATATCGTACAATAATGCTTATTTTTGTTCGCTCTTTTACTCTTGCTTCTTTTTATTAACGGAATCATTGAAAATGCAGTTGGAAAGTAATAACTCCCGAAAAAAATGTAATAAATTAAAATTCATAAAAGAAAATTTATAAGTTTTGAAGTCAAAAAT
>QMUF01000069.1 GCA_003663525.1 Thermococci archaeon
CCCATTAAGGATAAAAATCAAACCTGTGAAGCTCGGCGAAGTTGACTTCAAACAATTAATCCCAAAACTGAAGCTCATCACGAACAAGAAGAAGTGGAGCGGCCACTTGATGGGCAAAGCAATGAGAGAAATCCCGGAAGAGGACTACAAACTAATCAAGAAGCTGCTTTGATCATCTCTTAAGAGTCCCAAATATGGGTGATGTTAAGTAATTACCACCTCTCCATTTTTGTTTATCTAACCCTCCCTAAGGGCGATGCTTAAAAAGAAAATGTCAATCGTTAACCCCTTAACATTCCCCTATTATTTTCTCTTCTTTGTTAATCTATTAACTTGAGGGTTTTGTGTGGCGATTAGGGATGATGTTATCAGACTTAAAGAAAAAGTTGAGTGAGCTTGCCGAAAATTTAAGGAAATAACCTAAATGTCTGGGATATCATCCTCTATGGTTCTATTGTTAAAGGAAAAGAAGCCCCCAACGATATAGACGTGGCAGTTATCTTAACGAAGGGTGACCCCTTCAAAGGGGCATTTCAATTTAAACAAATGCTTGACAGTAATGGCTTTTCTCCGGAAGGACTGGACGTCAAAGGCTTCCTCATAGATGAATTGTTTAGTGAGAACAAATTAATCAGCTTTGCACTTCTTACCGAGGGATACTCTTTAATAAGGGATAAATTCCTTTATGAGGAACTTAACGCCAAAGGTTATACTCTCTTTAAATTCTCCTACTCTAACCTCACAAGCAGCGAAAAGGTTAGGTTCATATACAGCCTGAGAGGAAGGGATAAGCGTGGAGGGATCCTTAAAAAGCTTAATGCTTTGGAACTCGCCGCGGGAGTAGTCTTGGTTCCAGTAAATGCAACGTTTGAGTTTAAGGAATTTTTATTACGATGGAAGATTGAATATGAATATGTCCCAATACTTATGGGCGAATTTAAACGCGAGTTTGGAGGATTGTAAGCATGTCACCCTCCTATCTACGACCACAAAGTGATGGTCCATCACCAGTGATTGGGTGTTCACTTCCACAGAATTTGGATAACAACCACTAACTTTTTATGGGTTGTTATTCAAAATGAATATCATGAGACCAATTACTCAAATACTCATGGCTGAATTTGGGGGTAAAGTCATTACAAAAGAAGAGCTGGAAAAGGTATCAACTTATTTGAAAGTAAACAATGTGGATTACCTTGTAAACTACCTCATTCAGTATGGTTACATCATAAGAATCTTAAGGGGCCTCTATTATGTTAAAACTCCCGTTGAGTTCTCTTTTAAGAGCTCCCCTACAACTTACAAATTCATCTCATTGGGGATGAACAAAATAACGAAAAATTGGTACTTTGGTTTATTCACAGCATTAATTCTAAGTGGATTAACTCACGAGCACTACACTACAATCTTTATAATCAACGACAAGATCGCAAGGACAAAAATCATTCACGTAAATGGAACTCCAGTCAGAATAATCAAAACCAGAAAAAGTCTATTTGACTTTGGAATAATTGAAAAAGATGGTATGAGAATTTCTGATTTAGAAAAAACACTTTTAGATTTCCTTTATTTCGGAAATTATGGAACAATTTCAAAAGAACTGGCCTCAAGAATCTGGAGGGAGTACAAAGACAATGCAGACTGGAAGAAGTTGAAAAAGTATTTGAAGAAATATCCAAAGTCTATTGCAAAGGTGGTTGATGATGCTGAATAATGAACTTCTATTCAAAATCAGGGAAAATGAAAGGAAGGGCTTTGCCAATTTTGTTTCCGAGAAAATTGGTATTAAAAACACAGATCTGGTTGGCTGGGACTACATCATTCACACCATCCTCAAAGAGCTTGAAAAAGACCCTTATTTTAGAGAGAACTATGTTTTCAAAGGTGGGACATGTCTGGTTAAATGCCATCTCGGTTATTACCGCTTCAGCAGAGATTTAGATTTTGCCTACAGAGATAGTGAAAAACTCCAAGAGATGTCAAGGAGTAAACTCAAGAAATTCCTAAATGACGAGACAGGAAAAATTGCTGAAACACTGAATTGCATTGCGAGAGATTTGGGATTGGAGTTTTACTACAGAGGTCACAATGATTTTAACAATCACCGCTATTTTAGCTTTTTGATAGGGCCCGGCTGGTTTAGAGAAATGATTGCCTATTCTCCAGCAGGAGAAAAGATAAAACTGGAGTTCAACTATGCTGAAAAGTTTGCATTTAAACCCAAAACGGCTAAAGCACACACACTTCTATCATGGAAAAAAGCAGAATTGGAAGTTAAAGATTATGAGAAATACATTGAGTTCCTCGGGAATTATTATCCTGTTAGGGTTTCAGCATACCAAGAGAAGGAAATTTTGATTGAGAAAGTGAGAGCTATTCTAACAAGAAGAGAATTCAAACTGCGTGATTTGTATGACCTTTATAAGCTCCATCAAGCTAAAGGGCTGAAAATTAAAAAATATGGGAAGCAAATAATAATGAAAGTGGAGAATTACCTCGGCTTGAGCAACAATGCACGTGAGAACCTCTTGAAGACCCTTGAAGAACTTAAGCGAGAGGGTTACTTGAATGTACTCAAGCCAGAAATTGAAAAAGACGCTGTCCTTATTGTTGAAGAATTTGACAAGGATAAGTTCTTTGAGTTTGTAGAATCTCTCAGGAGAGAATTGCTGGAATTGATTGAATCAGAAAAATTTGCAGCCCTCATCAAGAAGGAATGATACAAATGTCTGCGATTAGCCTTCTAAATAAATACGGTCTTGTTGATAACCAAAGAGTAATTGACAAATTTCCATTTATTTATACCATCCTCGGAGCGGCCTTTGATTTAACCACTGTAACCTATCCGCCCTAAAGGGAGAGGCTTTCGAAAAAATGTGACTATCCATAGGTTCCCCGAGATTTTCCGCAAAATTTATATGCACTTGAGGACGTAGCCCATTATGGGGCCCCTCTAGTAAAGCAAGGATCATTTCTTAAAAAGCCTTGCCACCAACAACAAACCCAAGATAAGCCCGGGGCCGCAGATAGTCCCTGTTTGCTGTGAGGTAGTATCTGATGGTGTAGTGGTTTGAGGAAGCTCAATTTCGCCCTCGGGAAGCTTAAACTCAAAGGGCTGGCCAACGCACTTAAGCAAAAGCGGATTATCGCTCTCATCATAAGCAATCCATGAGTATTTCCCTTCTTTTTCATACCAGCCTATGTGGGAGTTGTAACCTGATTTCCCTTTTTCCGCAACCTCAACGATTGCTTCAATGTCCTCATTGCTGATGCTTATTATCCCTTTCTCCTTCAACCACTTGAGCTCTACCCTTAAAGCCTCCTTAAAGTCGAAGGAATAGGGATCAACAACTCCCACAGGAGCATTCGTGGTTTCAGTCTTAAACTCCATATCATCAAAAGCACATGCTATGCCGAGCTCTTCAAAAAGAGCCTTCAACTCATTCAGGTCATCCTCACTTGGCTTCTTTTTTCCATAATCTGCTATGTAAACCTCGGCAGTGGGGAGCTTAATGACCTTTGAGGGATCAATTCCATGCTCCTTCAAGCACTTCTCAAAATCCGAATTGGGCTTCCAGGTACAGACACCATTATAACAACCGCATTGAGTTAACCTTAAACAATCGTACCACTCTGCATATATACAAGGGGTAACTATTTCTCCGGCTTTGTCTCTTGTTGTGCATACTTCCCCAGAACAACCTCCTGTGGCACACTCGAGATCACTCTTGCACTCATCACCTTTCCTAGAGCTTATCTGCACAAATAAACTCCTCTTTCTGAAGGTGTAGTCCTCAACATCCCATCCCAAGGCCTTAATCTGCTCCAAACTTTGGTTAGAAATTAACAAAGGCGTTTCAAAAGAGGTGTAGGCATAGTTAGAGTCAAAGCTCTTCGCAGGTATTTGAATTCTAACCCGCAGAGAAGAGTTAACTTCCTTCAAAATAACGGCCACTCTCTTATCATAGTGAGAACGATAGATTATGCTTCCATTTTCAATTATCACATTTTTAGCATCCTTCAAGGGAATTAGATCATAGTAGATGTCAGGTTTGTTTAGACGAACCTCCACAGCCAGGGAATCCATTGGGTTGTAACATGCACTGACCAGAGGTGCAACTAATAAAAGCAATGCCAAAACAATCGCTCGCTTCATAACACCACCTGATAAATAATTCCAACTGACAATATATACCTCTATCGAAAGGTTCAAGGTGAGTTGAAGCTATCCTCCCGCCGCAACAGGCATTATTACAATCTTATTCATGTCCTTGAGTTTGGCTTTAACTCTCCCAAGAAACTCCGCTGAACGGCCGTTTATCAAAATAACAATATTTTGCTCATCCCACTCTATTTTAATCCTCCTTTCAAGCTCTAGCTTTTTTAAAAGATCATCTAACGTAGAGTTTTCCTCCAGAAAACCCCAGAATTCCGGCCTGTCTATACCCTCCGCTACTTGAGCTATCAACTTAACAAATACCTTCATTCTATCACCCAAAAAATTAAAAGAAGATTAGAGCTTTTCTACAACCTCCTCAAGTCTAAATTCTTTGAGCTTCTTCTTTGTGGGAATTCCGTTTTCGTCCCAGCCCCTGACTTTCTGACCTCCTTCCCGTCGTGAACGGCGAGGATTCCAACGAGTTAACCCCTCGCTAATGGACGGTTCGGTTTGTGGGCCCATCACTTACTCCCGTTACCGGTTTCAATTCAGCCCACAGGCCCGGTCTTCGGCCCGTTACCCCTACCACAGAGCGGTTCGGGGTTATCGTTTTAGAGGCCACCTTTTAGAGTTTTTGACTGCCACAGTGAGCAGTCTTGAAAGGACGCCTATCGGCGTCTTCCCTCCCGAGGGGGGAGGGACACGAGTAAACCCCTTTGGAGGGAGTATCTGACGGTGGCCTCTCCGAGGCCCTATTACGTTGCAAGAGTTTAAAAAAATTTCTACTCGAATGCCGATCTTAGAATTCTTGCATTCCCTCCATGAAGGAGAGGCTTTCAAAAGAAAATGAAAGAATCTGGAACCTAACTAGATTGTTTAACATAAGAGAGACTGGAATTTCAAGAAAGGATGACACCTTACCACCGAGGATACTTGAAGAACCTTACCGATGCCCCCAGATGATGAGGAAAGAGTTTCATTACCACCAGAAGAATTTAATAAGATGCTTGATGAATATTACCAGCTTAGAGAATGGGATGAAAATGGCATTCCAACTAAAGAAAAGCTTGCTGATCTAGGGTTAGGCAAGTTTTAAGAGGTGAAAGATATGAAATGGAAGATTGGAATAATTGGCTTTGGAAATGTAGGACAGGCTTTAGTTAGGATATTACATGCAAAGAAGGGAATTTTGAAGAAAAAGTATAGCTTTGATTTCAAAGTAATGGCAATTGCAGACCCTATAAAGGGATCTGTTTATGACGAAAATGGCTTAGACCTTAAAGAAATAGTAGACCTCCTTAACACAAAAGGGAACATAAGAGATTATTCTAGAGGCATAACGGATCTAGACAGCATAAAAATGATCAAAGAAACTAATACAAACTTAATAGTTGAAGCTACTCCAACAAACGTGAAAACTGGAGAACCAGGCTTAACCCATATAAAAACTGCTTTAGAAAATAAAAAACACGTAGTAACAACAAATAAAGGCCCTATTGCCTTAGCATATCCAGAGTTAATGAAGTTGGCTAAAGAAAATAATGTTTACTTAAGATTTGAGGGAACTGTCTTAAGTGGAACTCCCTCAATAAACTTAGCTTTGGAGGCTTTAGCAGGATGTGATATCCTAAAAGTTCAGGGAATTGTTAATGGTACTACAAACTTCATATTAACCAAAATGGAAGAGGGCATGAGCTACGAAGATGCTCTAAAAGAGGCACAAAGATTAGGATATGCTGAAGCTGACCCAACTGCAGATGTTGAAGGGTGGGATGCAGCCGTCAAAACAGTCATAATAGCTAACGTCATGATGGGGGGAGATATAACCATAAAAGATGTGGATAGGAAAGGAATAACTGAGATAACTTTGGAGGATGTTAAAAAGGCTAAGGAGAATAAAAAGAGAATAAAACTAATCGCAGAGGTTTACAGAGAGGGAGAGAAAATAAAGGCAAGAGTTTCCCCCAAAGAACTCCCTCTCACACACCCATTAGCCAATGTTATGGGAGCAATAAATGCTTTAACATTTACAACTGACCACTTAGGAGATGTCACAATTATAGGGCCAGGAGCAGGAAGAATAGAAACAGGCCAAGCGCTATTAAATGACATCTTGGCAATCCATAGATGCTATAGTTGCTCTCACTAATCTTTTAAAGTCAATGCCATGTATTTACAAACTGAGAGATGAATATTCCCTTAGAGTACCTTTACATATTTCCACTTTTTAACACTAGTTAATATTGGAGTCTCTGTACTTTTTATACCACCAATCTTTGCTATCTTCTCCAATAATCAATGCTACAAATTTCCTGGTAACTTCGTGGAAACTCGTTTATAAGTTTAATCTACTCTCGAGTGATACTGGGAGTATAATTTTGGCGTCACCTCTTGGAACCATTCAGTCACGTCACTAGGAGGAGAAGCAAACCGAGAGTACAATCTAACAAAATTATGCCAGAAGGCAAACAAGAGAGCAAACCTATGACCCCTCCGCCAGTCATTACTCCTGAAATTATTCCAGAAACGCTTCCTCTTCAGCGTCCTAAACCAGCGTTCAATACTGTTCCTCGACCCGGAAGTTGCATGAACAAGGCCCATACCCAAGACTTAAAAGCAGACTTGTACCAGGCCGCCCTATCAACTAGAAAAACAGACTACCCCTCACAGGATTTTAAAACCACCAGAATAACACCCTTGGCAACCCACCAGTTCATCGTCACAGTAACCCAACTGCTAGGATTTCCCTGCTTTCAACGTCAATTGCAAGCTAAAGAAACCTCTTTCCCCCATTGATTTTTACCAGTCTCTCATCAACTGCGAGGAGTCTTAGCTGGTAAACTACTTTTGCGAGTTTTTGAACTATTTCCCAAACTATTACGTGACTGATTTCAAGGAGTTCTAACGACTTATCGGTGGCTGAGGCCTTTCAGGCACGATTCTACTACTCTGATTTTCTTTTCTTCTAAAATTTTATTTCGGCGAAATGATTTTAAGACTGAAGTCATCCAAGAAATAATGATCGTAACCTTCACGTGCCCCCTTCTTTTTCCAAAGTGTTGTCAGAAATTTAAACTTAATGCCCCCCTGTTTATCCTAACAGTATCAAATGGTATAGTGACAAATTAATATTAAACATTGTTAGGTGATATACTTATAATTAGTTTGTATCTACTATCTAGGGAAAAACCATGAATTCCAAACAATCCCCTTCATTACGTAAATCTCAGTGGATAGTGCTTTTAATAGTGTTCTTAAGCACCCTAATTGGATATATAGCCCGTATGAGTGTTTCAGTAGCATTAAAATCTATCTCACAAAGTTTTAATTGGACAACATCTGAAGAAGGAAGTTTAGGTGGGATACTTTTGGGGATATTTCTTGTTAGCTATGGTATCTCAAATATATTCCTAAGTCCATTTATTGATAAAATCGGGGCTAAAAAAGTTTTGTCTATCTCAATACTCTCATGGTCTCTTACAC
>QMUF01000070.1 GCA_003663525.1 Thermococci archaeon
CTATTGATGACTGGAACCAGAAAATATTGTTGTATGATTTTATAATTGGAGCGGCAGTTGGATTAGTTTACAAATCTGGTGGAGCTATGGCAGTGGCAAGAGCTGTAACACAGAGGATCAGAAGTAGCAAAGCTGCATCATTAATGGGGTGGTTGTTAGGAGTTCTGATATTCTTCGATGACTATGGGAACACTGTTATTGTTGGTAATACGATGAGACCCATCACAGATAGAACAAGAGTCTCAAGAGAAATGTTGGCATATATCGATGACTCCACAGCTGCTCCTGTAGCAGGGTTAGCAATAGTCTCTTCGTGGATAGGGTATGAGGTAGGGCTGATTAGAGATTCATTTGATAGTCTTGGTGTGACCTTAGGAGCATATGCAGCATGGCTTTCCAGTGTTCCATATAGGTTCTATTCAATATTTGCAATAGTTTTGGTCTTTATCGTTGCGTACTCTCATAGGCACTATGGCCCAATGCTTCAAGCTGAGTACAGGGCAAGAACAACCGGAAAAGTTCTTCGTGATGGAGCAAAACCAATGATGGCCACGGAAAGTGACTTGGGAATGCCTATGGAAGGAGGAAGCATTCATACTTTTATATGGCCCATACTAACATTAATCTTTGTATTTCTTTACGGAATGTGGTACACTGGAGGAGGAAGTGAAGTATACGCTGAAGAGGGCTTAATGGGAATCATGTCAAATGCAGATACTGCATTGGCCTTACTATGGGGAGGATTTGCAATGCTCATCGTCGCAGTTACTATAATAGTAATACAGAGGCAGATGACACTAGAGGATCTAGAAAGGAACATTGTCCAAGGCATGAAACAAATGGTAATGGCGAATGGTATTTTACTACTTGCTTGGAGCATTAAAAGTGCAACTGATGCTGTTGGAACTGCAGATTTTGTAGTCAAGAGTGCAACTAGTGCTGGGGTTAGCGGTGCAGTTATACCCCTGATAATCTTCCTAGCTTCTGCATTTGTATCATTCACCACAGGAACCTCTTGGGGAACCTTCGGTGTTATGATGCCTATGGCAATTCCCTTAGGATACCACTTAGGAGGGGGTGTTGGTCCTATATTATATGCAAGCATTGCGGGGGTATTTGCAGGGGGTATCTTTGGTGATCACTGTTCACCAATAAGCGATACAACGATTATGAGTTCAATGTTCTCAGGAAGCGACCACATAGATCACGTAAACACCCAAATCCCATATGCCTTGACTGCTACAGGAGTAGGAGTAGTGTTGTACCTTCTCTTTGCAATAGGAATAAGAAACTGGGCAATTCTTCTTCCAATTGGTCTTGTGCTGCTAGTTATAGCACATTATATCCTCAGTGAATGGTACGGCAAAAGATATGGAATTCCACATGGAAAGGTACCTGTGTATATGACTGAAGAATGATGGTTTTAATCTTTTCTCTTTTTGATTTTTGATAATTGTTCCTGACGTTCTAGGAGGGAGGATTATGAAAATTTGTGTTTTAGGTGCTGGGGATGTTGGTAGATTAATAGCATACGATCTGAGTAAGGACTACGAGGTTTCTATCGCTGACAAAAACAAAGAGCGCCTGAAATTGGCCGCGAATTTTGCAACAACATTTGAACTCGATGCATCAAGATTTGAAGATCTAGTTGAATTCATGAAGAAATTTGACCTTATTATTGGAGCTCTGCCCGGAAGGTTCGGATTTTCTACACTAAAAGCCGCAATAAAAGCAAGGAAAGACATCGTAGATGTCTCCTTCATGCCGGAAAATCCATTAGAGTTGGATGATCAGGCCAAAGAAGCTGGAATTAGAATGGTTGTGGATGCGGGGTTTGCTCCTGGCCTTAGCAACATTTTAATGGGCCACATACAAGTGGTCCTTGGAAAGCTTGATGAAGGAGTTATAAACGTTGGAGGGCTCCCAAAAAATCCCCAACCGCCCCTCTATTATAAAGTCGTCTTTTCTCCATATGATTTAATAGAGGAATATACGCGTCCTGCTAGGATTATAAGGGATGGTCGCCTTATAAGGGTGGATCCATTGGAAGATATTAAGCAATTGAAGATCAGAGATTTTGAGTTTGAAAGCTTTGTTAGTGATGGGCTGCGAACCCTTTTAACCACAATTGAAGCAGAAAATCTATATGAAAACACTCTAAGGTGGAAAGGCCACTTAGAAAAGATGAAGGTGCTAAAAGAGCTTGGCTTTTTCAGGCCTGAAAATTTGGACTTCACAATGAAAGTTATTCTCCCACTAATGCAGTTTGAAAGCGATGATTTCTCAATAATGGAGGTCTATGGAAAGTCTGGAGACCAAAAGATAAGGTATTTCATGTACGATGAGGCCCAGGGAGGTTTTACTTCAATGGCGAGAAGTACGGGATATATAACAGCAATAGCAGCACGTCTAATGTTAAAGTATGAATTCGAACCAGGGATAATTCCACCAGAGCTCTTTGGGATGGAAGACGAGCTTTTTGACGGAATAATGAAAGAGGTCAAAAAGAGAAATATAGTCTTGGAAGAGTATCACAAGGGCTTATAGAATGGCAAATTTAGGCAAGTTACACCACCATCTCCCTTCCAGAACTCTGAAACGTTAACTAACACTGGTTTAAAGCCTTCTCTTCTCAATTTTTCTTCAGTTTTTGGATACCCTGCAGGAAGCAATACCTTCCTCTCTCCTAAATAAAGCATGTTGTTTGCATAAAGTTCATCCTCGGCGATTGTTATGAACTTGAATCCCTTGAAATACTCAATGTCAACTACATGCGGGGATATGACAACTGTTTTATTTCCCAGATAATTTACTCCAGAGAGTAGATGGAAGATCTTTGATATGGGAACACTTATAACTTTCACTTTGGGAAAGAACTGGGCCAGTTGCTTTATGCCCTCAGCGTTGGTTCTTTGAGAGAGCCCTACAAAAACAACACCTTGATTTGTTACTAGGACATCTCCACCTTCAATTGTTCCAGGTTCTTCAACATGCTTTATCTCAAAACCCTCTTTTTTCAGAACTTCTTTGATACTTTCCTCTTCTCCTCTTCTACTAGGCTCTCCAAACCTGCTAAGCACTGCAAGGTTTGAGTTAACCCCAACTATAGCAGTATCTTGAACAAAAACACTATCAGGATGGTTTTCAAGTGGTTCAAGTTCAATAACTTCAATCCCGTTTTCTTTAAGAATTTTTACATACTCTTCATGCTGCTTTTTGGCCAAGTTGACATCTATACTTCTATGCTCAGGATTGGTGGAAACACAGCTTTTGTAGCTTTCTCCGGGACGCCTTACTATAACAGTATCAAAAAGTCTGTCCAATTACTTTCACCCTCTTTTATTAGATTTCCTGTTTTGAAATATTTTTTGCTCTTTTAGGGGCTCACATTTAAAAGCATGAGATGCAAGTGTTTAGAAGGAGGTGGATAAATGCTGATAAGGGCATTCGTTCCAGCCCACATTACTGCATTCTTTGTTCCTGTATTCAATGAGAATCCTCTTTTAGCTGGCTCTATTGGGGCAGGTGTTAATCTGGAAAAAGGCACAAATATTTTTGTAACTACAGAAAACGGGTCAGAGCGACATATCCATATCGCCTTTAATGGAGAACCTGTTGAGAGAAATAACGCCATAATAAGTTATTCAGTTGCCGAGAAAATGGTACCTAAGGACTTTTCTGGAGAAATTGAAGTTTGGCAGTACTTTGATTTTCCAAATGGTTATGGATTTGGAAACAGCGCTGCCGGAGCTTTAGGGACGGCTCTTGCATTGGCTTTTAATTTTAAAGAAAAAACCTTTCTACAGGCTTCCCAAGTAGCTCATAAGTATGAAGTGCTTTATAAAGGTGGCCTTGGAGATGTTATAGCCCAGTTTTATGGAGGTATAGAACTCAGAATCAAACCCGGAGCTCCAGGAATTGGAGTTGTGGACAACATATTTTTTGAGGGTTACAAAGTTCTCGCACTCCCTCTGGGAAGGCTCTCAACAAAAGAAGTGCTTGATAGTGATGTCATTAAACTAATTGAAGAGGAAGGCAAAAGATCCTTGGAAGAAGTGTTGAAGTGTCCAAGAGTTGAGGTTTTAATGAAGGCCGCTAGAACATTTTCCGAGAGAACAGGGTTGCTCACTGGAGAATTGCTGGAAATTGCCCTAGAACTTGACAAAGATTTAAGGTTGCCTTCCTCAATGGTGATGTTTGGTAAAAGCCTCTTTGCTCTTTTAAGAGAAGATGAGATAGAAAAGATAAAAGCAACACTGGCGGATCTCACTATAGAAAAGTATCACATTTGTGATGTTTATACTCAAAGACCGAGTGTTGAAAGATGGATGGGGGGAAGTTTATGAACACTCTTTACCTTGCACTCACAATTGTTGGTTTGTTCATTACAATATTTTTGAACAAAAGTGGTCAAAGAGAAATTGGCCTTATAGTGGCTGGGTTTACTGGAGGCTTTGCTTTTTTGGCTGCTTTTGAGGACACTGGGTACCCTCTTCCACTAATATTTGTTGGGGGCTTCATAGCTACGGTATTCTTTGAATACATAAGGTTTAAACCAAGACTTAGGGGGGATTAACCTTTTTATCTTTTAATGCAGTAGTTCAATATTGGTGGTATGAATGCTTTATAAGGAACTGGCTGAGTTATATAAAAGACTTGAAAAAACAACCCTAAAGACTCTTAAAACAAAGTTTGTATCTGATTTCTTGAAGTCAGTCGAAAAACCTGAGCTTCTGGAGGTAATCCCTTACCTGATTCTTGGGAAGGTTTTTCCGGACTGGGATGAGAGAGAGCTTGGCATTGGTGAGAAGCTTCTAATAAAGGCCGTGTCTATGGCCACTGGAATAAACAGTGAGGAGATTGAAAATTCGGTAAGGGACACGGGAGATTTAGGAGAGAGCATCGCCCTTGCCTTGAAGAAGAGAAAACAAAAAAGTTTCTTCTCTCAACCACTTACCATAGAAAGAGTTTACAATACCCTTGTTAAAGTAGCCGAGGCTTCGGGAGCAGGAAGTCAAGACAGAAAGCTCAAGTACCTTGCCAACCTTTTTATGGATGCCTCTCCCGATGAGGGCAAATATCTCGCAAGAACAGTTCTTGGGATAATGAGAACAGGCGTTGCCGAAGGTCTCTTGAGAGACGCCTTGGCAGATGCATTTAAAGTAAGAGTAGAGCTCGTTGAGAGAGCTTACATGCTTACAAGTGATTTTGGTTTTGTAGCTAGGGTTGCAAAGCTCGAGGGTAACGAAGGGTTGGCCAAAGTAGAGATACAGGTAGGAAAGCCAATAAAACCCATGCTGGCTCAGATGGCTGCAAACGTTAGAGAAGCCCTAGTGGAGATGGGTGGAGAGGCAGAGTTTGAGATTAAATACGATGGTGCCAGAGTTCAGGTGCACAAAAATGGAAATAGGGTTCTCATTTACTCAAGGCGTCTTGAAAACGTTACTAAGTCAATCCCAGAAGTTGTTGAAAGAGTGAAAGAGGCTCTAAAACCTGAAAATGTTATAGTTGAAGGTGAGCTGGTTGCAGTTGGAGAAAGTGGTCGACCCAGGCCCTTCCAGTATGTTCTTAGAAGGTTCAGGAGAAAATACAATATAGAGGAGATGATAGAAAAAATACCCCTCGAACTTAACCTTTTTGATATTCTTTACATGGATGGCCAAAATATGATAGATACACCATTTATGGAGCGGAGGAAGGTTCTCGAGAGTGTTGTAAATTCCAATGAATGGATAAAACCTGCAAAGAATCTCATAACAAAGAGGCCTGAAGAAGCAGAGGAGTTCTACCATAAAGCCTTAGATTTGGGCCATGAAGGCCTTATGGCCAAAAGATTGGACTCAGTCTATGAACCAGGAAATAGAGGGAAGAAATGGCTTAAGATTAAACCTACAATGGAGAACTTGGATCTGGTCATACTTGGTGCAGAATGGGGAGAGGGCAGAAGAAGTGGCGTTCTTAGTTCGTTCCTTCTTGGGGCATATGATCCGGTGAAAGGTGATTTTGTCCCAGTGGGTAAAGTAGGGAGTGGATTTACTGATGAAGATTTGGTAGAATTTACGAAAATGCTTAAGCCGCTCATAAAGAAGGAACACGGTAAGGAAGTGGAATTAGAACCCAAAGTAGTTATAGAAGTGGCCTATCAAGAAATCCAGAAGAGTCCAAAGTATGAGAGTGGCTTTGCCCTTAGGTTCCCGAGATATATAGCACTTAGAGAAGATAAAGGGCCAGAAGATGCTGATACAGTTCAAAGGGTTGCTGAACTTTATCAATTCCAGGAGAGGCTAAAAGGTGGGAAGTGAGGGGAACCCTACAATTGAGAGTGAACTCTTTTTTCTTGCTTTTATACTTGCCAACAAAAGCTTACATGGAGTTGGAAAATACCCACGATAATTACCGAAAACTTTATAAAGTGCCTAGAACCCCTATATTTTGGCGCGTGGGCCGGTAGCTCAGTTTGGGATGAGCGCTGCCTTGGCAAGGCAGAGGCCCCGGGTTCAAATCCCGGCCGGTCCACCACAACTTTTCGGGTGGGCCCGTGGTCTAGACTGGTTATGACGCCACCCTGACAAGGTGGAGGTCCGGGGTTCGAATCCCCGCGGGCCCACCAGCAAACCATTCTAACAAAGCAAATCTAGGAACTCAACCGAAAAATATTTCTATTTTGATTTTTCTAAATGTTCTGGTGAGGAATATTATAAGCCGACTATATTATGCAGCTCGAATATATTTTTCCAGTTACGGCATTGCTTGGTTTGATTTAGAGACTTTTCTCAAGCTCCTCAATTTCATTGAAAGAAAGAGGACAGTTAATGCTATTGAACTAAGTCATTTCCTGCAGAAAGAAAGTTTTAGTTCCTTCGCTAAAACTGGAAAAGAAGGTTACTATTTTATAAGACTTTTGTGGCATCTAGGGTTACTGGTAAAGGAAGTTGGAAGAAACTATCACTTAAGCACTTATGGAAAACACATCTTGGAAGAACTACACAAAAACCCAGAAGAAAGATTAGAAATTACTAGAAATATTTTCCGAAGATGGAGTCCCTTAATCACATTCTTAACTTATTTGAAGCTTCATGGTCCAAAGAAACAAAAAGAAATTGCTTTGGAACTGGGAAATGAAATGAAGTACTGGACTTCAATGCTTTACCAATTGGGAATAACCAAAAAAGGGAACATTGCAAAACCCTATAACAATTTTGTTATAAGCTCTCTCTTTGTTCCTCTGGCCTTAGAATTGGACTTAGGAATCAAAAAGCGTGGCAAAATTAAATTAACACGAGAAGGAGACCAGTTTGTAAGGGATTATGGGGAGATTCCTCAGATCATTCGCACAATGCCTGGGGATTATACTATATATGCGGGTGTAGCTGATGTTCTTTATGATGCCGAAAAACCTGTAATTGTCTCTCCTTGGGTAAATGGCACGCTTAAAAATATGGTTGAGGTTATTGGGGAGGTTAATCAAAATTTAAATAAGCTGACTATTGTAGTGAGAGATACTTTAAAAAACAGAAAATTCATCAAAGAGTTAGAGAATAACTCTTTTGATCTTGAAGTTCGCTCATATCGCAATTTGCATTCTAAAATGACAGTAAACTGTGATGGTCCGGCAATAGAGTCTTCCGCGAATTTACTC
>QMUF01000071.1 GCA_003663525.1 Thermococci archaeon
AGATTTCCTACGGCGAAAGTACCATCTACAGTGGTTTCAAAGAACTCATTGACAACTGGCCCTTTGGTTTTTGGATCTATTTTTGCCCCGATATTTTTGAGTTTTCGTGAATATGGAATGAGGCCGACGGATAGTACTACAGTGTCACATGGATAAAATTTTTCTGTTCTAGGGATTGGCTGCCATTTTTCGTCGACTTTTGCTAGTATTGCTCCTTCGACTCTTTCTTTTCCAATTACCTCTTTTACAATTGTGCGGGAACGGTAGGGGATTTTAAAATCCAGCACACACTGTTGCACGTTTCTTGGTAATCCAGCAAAGCGTTCTTCTGGAAATACTATAAGAATGCTTTTCGCTCCCTCCAGATAGAGGTGTCTTGCTACGATCATTCCCACGTCTCCGCCACCAACGATGAGAATATTTTTCCCCGGAAGGATTCCATAGAGATTGACAAGTCTTTGAACCATTCCGGCGGTATAAATCCCTGCAGGCCTTGTTCCACCGATTTTTATTTCGAATTGGTGCCTTTCTCTGCATCCCAAGGCGTATACTATAGCCTTTGCCTTAATTTTCTTTACTCCTTCTGGGCTTATAGTGAGTATTTCCTTTTTGTTTTTGTCAATTTTCATGTCCTTTACATAGGTGTTTAGGTGTGTCTCTATGTTGCTTGAGTGTACTTTTTGTATGAAAAATGCTGAAAATTCCGGGCCTGATAGTGTCTTTTTGAAAAGCTTGGTTCCAAATCCATCATGGATGCACTGATCCAAAATACCGCCAAGTTCCTCTTTTCTCTCTACGAGGCCCACGGAATAACCTTTTTCCGCAAGCTTCGTAGCTGCTGCGAGCCCTGATGGTCCACCTCCAATAACAATAACATCATATTCATAGGTTTTCATTGGTTTTCACCTCTAACAGGCCCATTGAAGAGCTTGCCTCTCTCCTTTAGAACTTCTCGTAGAGGTACATTGAGTTCTCTTGCGAGAATTTCTGCTATCTTGATGGTGCAGTAGCTTCCTTGGCACGTTCCCATTCCAGCCCTTGTCCTTCTTTTTATAGCATCCACTGTTTGAGCGCCTCGTTTAATGGCTTCAACAATTTCTGCCTCAGAAACCATCTCACAGGTACAGATAATGTTTCCCCACTTTGAATTCTCTTTAATCATTTTGTCGAGTTCTTCTACTGGCAGCTCTTCTGTTCGTGGTATTGGGCTTCTTTTTGGGTTGAATTGTGGCTTTTCTTTTAATTTTAGCCCCATTTTTCTGAGCTGTTCTATAGCATACTTGGCTATTGCCGGTGCGGAGGCAAGTCCCGGTGATTGTATCCCTGCCACATGGAGAAAGTTTTTCACCCATTTAGCGGGTCTTATTATAAAATCCTCCGTAAATGTTGGAGCTCTCACTCCTGCAAAATAGCGTATAAGCTGATCTTTTGGAAATTCTGGGATTATAGTGGAGTATTTCTCCAAAATGAACTCTATTTCTTCTCTTGTTACTGAAACATCTTCTTTGTCTGGAACTTCAACTGCAGTTGGGCCCCACATCACGTTTCCATGAACAGTTGGATTTAATCCTCCTCCCTTGCTGGTTGGGTGTTGAGGATACAAAAGCTCGGCGAGGCAGTGGTTAACTAACTGGCCAGTATCTTTATGGAACATCAGCTCCACGCCTTTTCTTGGGTGTATTGTGTATTCTCTCGCTCCAGCAAGCTCTGCTATCTCGTCTGCGTAAACTCCAGCCGCATTAACCACGTATTTGCACAAAAAAGTCCCTCTATCTGTTACAACACCCTTTATTGAGTTGCCCTCTTTTAAGAATCCGACAACCTCTGTTTTCAAGTGAATCTCGACTCCATTCTCTTTAGCATTCTCCGCAAGTGCTATTGCGACTTCGTAAGGATCTACAATACCTGTGGAGGGTACATACACAGCTGCCACTGCCTCCTTGGTGACATAAGGCTCCATATCAAATATTGTTTTTCCACGGATGATTTTAATCCCTTTTACGCCATTCCTTATCCCTTTAATCTTTACGAGCCATGGAAAGATGTATTTTAGAGTCAAGGTGTAGAGCGGCTCGGGTAGGTATTTCCTATATTTTTCAAGGGTTCTGGGGGTTATCAACCATAAACTCCCAACTCTCCTGAATTTGAAGCATAACTCGTTGGCCCACTTATCATAAAGTGCGTTTCCTCTAATGTTGAGCCTTCGCTTTAGGGTGTTCTTTGGAGGGGCCACTCCGGGATGTACTATGCCGTTGTTAGCCTTTGTGGCCCCAGCAGCAACATCAGGTGCTTTTTCTAAGAGTGCTATTTTCAAATCATAGCGGGAGAGCTCTCTTGCAATGCCGGTACCTGCAATTCCTCCCCCAATTATGACGACATCATATTCTCCGAGAATTTTTTCCTTGTTTTCCTTGAATATTCTCCTTCTGTGTTCTTCTTTTGCTTTAGTTTTCTCCTCTGGGAAGTCTTTCCACTTTATTTTGTTCACCACTCCTTCAACCTCTTTGATTTTGCCAATTGAAAGGCCTATTTCTACCCATTCTTCATGTTTTTCCACTTCTCCATATAGAAAGACTATTTGGTCTTTTATTTCAAACGACAAGTTATAGGGATATTTTTTCAATATTTTATTTACTTTGGATTCGAGTGAGACCACATTCACTCCTCCAGAACTTCGTATAGGAGTTCCACAATATCAATGACCTTGCCACCGTTGGAGTTAAAGGCAAGCTTACATGTGGGGCATGCCGTCACTATGAGCTCGGCCTCCTCTTGAAGCTCCTTGAGGCGCTCCCTTGCTATTTCATCCGCGAGCTTGGGCTTTAGGCGAGAAATGGCGCTCCCACCGTAACCACAGCAAAAAGTCTCTTTTCCTTTCCTCCGAGGTGCCTTAATCTCAAGTCCTTCTATCTTTGAAAGAATCTCTTCGAGAATTTCAGGTTCATTGAGCCCTATGGCCAGCTTACATGGATCATGGAAGGTTATAGTATCTTTGAGTTTCAGGTTTTTCAGTTTATTTAATTTTTCCTTGACGAATTCTGTGATGTGTAGAACCTTGGGCTTGATCTTCACCCCATATTCTGGGTAAATAACTTTGTAAGCGTATGCACAGGAGGGGCATGAAGTCACGACAACTTCCACTCCTGAGGAGTTTATTATCTCGGCCTGCTCTCGTGCTAGTTTCTTAAAGAGTTCGATGTTTCCGAGGTTGTAGGCCGGGATTCCACAGCACTTCTCGTTTATGGTAAATGCATTCTCTCCGAGAGCATTAAGAACTTTAAGGACTTTCTTTTCGAGTTCGGGATAGTTTTCCCTAAGGGTGCAACCCCTTAAGTACAGTACGTTTCCACTTTTTATCTCTTCTTGGAGTTGAGGCTCTCCATAGATGTATCCATAACGTTCAAGGTTCTCAAAGAGCTCTCTGAACTCTTTAAATACTACTCCCTTCTGAAGCGCAGTTTCTTTGACGGGCCTTATTAAATCAGCCACAGAGAATTCAAAGGGACACCATTCGCTGCATGCATTGCATGAAAGGCACATGTAAAGTGGTTCGAGGTTTTCTAAATTCAGCTCTAACTTGCCTTCTCTTATGAAGAACGCAGTTCTGGCTTTTCCCGTCGGGGATGTGGTCTCTTTTCCATCCACGATACTTATGGGACATGCATGGCGGCACATATTGGGGCAAAGGGCACACTTTATGAGGTCATCTGGCCCTTTAAGCTTCCCACTTATGAATCTAAAGATTAATGGTGCACTTCTCAGCAGCTCGATTCCTTTAATTTCATCTCTTAACCAGTCCCACTTTCCGGGCATTTTCAAACCCCCATATTTCCGGGATTCATGATTCTTTTTTCATCAAGGGCATCCTTTATTCTTCTGAGGACTTCAAAGGCGTTTCCAAGCTCTTCTTGGAGCCATTCCCTTCTCTGTCTCCCGATTCCGTGATGGTGACTTATTGCACCGCCCACACTTAGCGTGGCTCTCATCGCAGCATCCCAGACTTTGTTGTAATATTTCGTTGGATCTCCTTTTGGGACACCTGCAAAGGTGAAGTAGAAACACACTCCTTGTGGGTAGAAGTGAGACGCATGAGCTGAGGCAAAAAGAGTTCCTTTTACAGAGCGTATGGCTTTAGAGACCTCGTTATATAATTGTGTTGCTTTACTCCAGTTAATTGAGACTTCGATGGTATCGAAAACTACCCCCAATGGAGCGAACTCTGAGGCCTCTTTAACGTTAAACCTTGTCTTTAACCAGTGATCAACAGGGCCCTCCCCTATAGGTGTCCCTTTAAACTCCTCCTCTACTATCTTTTCTTCTGCCTCTACTGTTCTAGTGTCTCCTTCGAGTATCATAACTGTGGCTACCTTTCCGTATGCTTTCTCAAACTTATAAAAGTGCCTTTTAGTTTCTATGGTGTCGTATATTCTCACAACCGCTGGCTTGGCACCTCTCCTTAGTATTCTTCTTACTGAGTCTAGGGCATCATTAAGGTTCTCAGAGGCAAATGACAGGTTCACCCTCTTTTCTGGGTAGGGCCATATTTTAAGCCAGGCCTTTGTCACTATTCCAAGTGTTCCCTCACTTCCAATGAAGATTCTCTTTAAGTCAGGCCCGGTGGCACTTCTTGGGTGGGGTTTTAGCTCAATGCTCTCTCCCCAGGGGAGAACAACATCAAGACCTAGGACCATATCTTCTATTCCACCATATTTTGTGGAGAACTGGCCGGTGGCTTTGGTTGCTATCCAACCGCCTACAGTTGATGGGTAGAGAGACTGTGGAAAGTGGCCCAGTGTGTAGCCTTTCTTATTTAGGTATTTTTCTAGGTAGTATCCATTAGTCCCGGCCTCTACTTCCACTAGAAGGTCTTCTTCGTGGAGCTTGATAGAGCGCATTCTTTTCAGATCTACGATTATTCCTCCCTTTTCTGGGATTGTTCCTCCTAAAACTCCGGAGCCCCCTCCATAGGCATAGATAGGAATGGAGCTTTCGTGTGCTATCTTTACTACTTTCTCAACTTCTTCCTTGTTTTCAGGCCAAACTACAGCATCTGGTAGTGATGGTAGTTTTCCTTTGAGCATCCAGTGAAGGGTTATTGGCCAGTAATCTCTGCTATAAGTGAGAAGATCGACTTTTTTAGTGGATAGTCGCTCTCCCACAACTTGGCTCAAATGCGCTAGAACTTTTGATGAGAGTTTGTGATTATGTTTCATTACGATCTCAAAATCGGTCAAAGTATCACCTCTAAGTGAAAGTTTATACTCTTGAAATTAATAAAACTTTTTGAGGAGTTTAAAAGCAGTTAGGAGCAATAAAACCTATCAAGGCCTGATGAAAGTTTGATCTTCTTGATCACATGTTCCAGTGAACGAGGTTTTCAGAGAAAATATAAGGGGAGGAATAGGAAGTTATTTTAAACGAGTTTCTTTTCTTTTAGCACTTTTTCCATTCTGTCCATGGCTTCTTCGAGTTTTTTGTATGCTGTAGCGTAGCTTATTCTCACATAACCCTCTCCAGCTTCTCCAAAAGCACTTCCGGGGACTAAAACCACTTTTGCTTCTTTTATCATTAACTCACTAAATTCTTTGCTCGTTAGTCCAGTATCTTTAATCCTCGGGAAGATGTAGAATGCTCCTTTGGGCTTAACTGTTGGAAGGCCCATTTCGTTGAGGCGCCTCCAAACAAGGTTCCTTCTCCGTTCGTACTCTCCGCGCATCTCTTCCACAGCTTTCCAGCTTCTTTCATCTTTTAGAGCCTTTGCAGCTGCGTATTGGATGAAAGTCACTGGGCAGGTTGAGTTGTACATCTGGAAGCGAACCATCTTTTCCACTACCCATTCTGGAGCCGTTAGGAAGCCTAAACGCCATCCAGTCATTGCGAAGGTCTTGGAGAAGCCATTCATTGTTATCGTCCTCTCAAACATGCCATCTAAAGAAGCAATGCTGTAATTTTTAACACCATCATAGACAAAGTATTCATAAACTTCATCACTTAAAATCATTAAATCATGCTCAACTGCAAAGTTTGCTATCTCTTCGAGGTCTTTTTTGGCTAAAACAGCACCGGTGGGATTGTTTGGCGTGTTTATAATGAGTGCTCTTGTCTTGGGGGTGACATGCTTTTCAAGTTCTTCTACAGTTAAGCGGAATTCGTTCTCTTCATATGTGGGGACTTCAACAGGTTTTCCTCCAGCTAAAACAACTGCTGGGGCATAGCTAACAAACATTGGGGACGGTATGAGAACCTCTTCATTATCCTTGAGAAATGTTGCAAGCCCCATCAAGATTTGCTGGTTAGTGCCGACAGTTATCATTATCTGGGTTTTTGGATCTGCTTCAATCCCGTTGTCTCTTTTAAATTTCTCTGCGACTGCTTCTCTGAGTTCCAAAATTCCTACGTTTGGGCTATAGTGTGTTAGTCCCTTGTCAAGTGCTTCTTTTGCATATTCTTTTATATGTTCCGGTGTATCAAAGTCGGGTTCTCCAATCCCAAGTGAAATCAATCCTTCAATTCCTTGAGCAAGGTCAAAAAGCTTCCTTATTTCAGAAGGGTTCACCATGTCGAGTCTATCACTTAGGGCCATCAACATCACCAAGGGGACTACTCCTTGATGTTTATAATTTTACCGACATAAAATAGTTTTACAATGGTGGATAAAAAAGATCATTGATAGACAATAAAGTTCTCTAGAACTAAGAGATCAAGTTTGGCGGTTTTGAATGTTTTCAAAGCATCTTCTGGTGAACAAACTATTGGCTCCCCATGCATGTTGAATGATGTGTTAAGGATTGCCCCAACACCTGTGTCTTTCTCAAAGCGCTTTATTATGTTATAATATCGTGGGTTGTCCTCTTTCAGGAGTGTTTGAGGCCTTGTCGTTCTATCAACATGAACAACTGCTGGAGCATCTTTTAGAAGAGTGCCTTTTGCTTTATAACTCATTGTCATGAACTTGTTTGGATAGGGGTCTTGAAGATACTCTCCAATTCTCTCCTCAAGTATTGAAGGAGCAAAGGGCTGGAAGACATCTCTATTTAATGCTGCATTTAATTTTTTTACCACTCTTTTGTCTCTGGGATCCGCAAGAATTGACCTGTTACCTAAGGCTCTTGGGCCGTATTCCATTGCCCCTTGGAAAATCCCAAGTATTTTGTCCTCTATTAGGCTCTCAGTGACAAAGCCTTCTATGTCCTTACGGTACTCAAAGTTGAGGTTGCTTTTTCGTAAGAGGTCTTCAATTTCGCTCTCATCATAGGAAGGGCCTAAATAGACATGTTTTAATTTGAAAGGCTTCCATTTTCCATCAAGTCTCTCAAACTGGGCCTTTACAAAAGCTGCAGCACCAAAGGCCAACCCAGAATCATCCATAGCGGGAAAAACCCATAAATCTGGGAAATGTTTCCTCAAGACTGCATTTGCCTTTACGTTCTGGGCCACTCCTCCAGCATAGGCGAGTTTTAAGTTGTAACTTCTAAGTTTTAACCCAAGCTCATTGACAATCTTTTCCAGATGTGTCTGGGCACTTGCAGCT
>QMUF01000072.1 GCA_003663525.1 Thermococci archaeon
CTTCCATGAGCTGTAACAATTACAGGCGCGTTTAACTTTTCTTTTGCAAGAATTCCGGCATAACTTGTGGTTCCAACATAGTGGGCGTGAATAACATCGAATTTAGTTCTCTTTTGCAGTTTGATTGTTTTGAGTGCCGCCAGAAAAGTAAACAAAATGCCTCTCAAACCAAAGATCTGAGGAACTTTTACTTGATGAACAAATTCTCTTTCAAATTTTCGAGGTTTGATTGGTCCATAAGTCAATATGTGAACTTCATGTTTCTTTCTTAGTTCTTTAACTAAGTTATTAGTATGGTTAGCAACACCGCCCTTGTGTGGAGGATAATGTCCAATTATCAAAATTTTCATGAGTAAAAATATAGAAGAGAAGTAAAAAGCCTTTCTATGGTCTGCCTCTATCCTTTTCACCGGGTAGGTTCATCCCTCTTATCTTTCCCCTTCCCTGTATGAATGCATCCCTGAACATATTCTTGGCTTGTTCAATGAGCTCCTTGGCTGTGTCATAGTCTCCGCTTTGGATTGCGATTTTTGCACTTTCTACTCTATTTTTTATTTCAGTTACATCTATTCCAGCTTTTTCAAGGAGTTTGATTTTAACCTCGAGTTTGTAGATTTCTCTTTCAAGTTGGATGTTTACTCTAGCATGCAAAACGTTCTTCCATTCTTTACCGGCCAGTTTGATTATTGCTTCTGCATGTGCTTTGGCAGCTATTGCTTGTCCGTAAGCTTTTCCGTAGTTGCCTTCATTGTAACTTTCGTTGGCTATTTGTATTTCCTTTTCTGCGAGTTCTAAAAGCTTTGGTGCAGCGGGAATGCTTAGGTTATCAAGCATTTCTTTTGCAGTTTCTGTTCTGTTGATCGCAAGTTCTATTGCTTGCCATACCATTTCTGGTGTTACTTCTAAATTCTCTTCAGTAATGTTTCCGTTTCTAACTCTCTCCCTAACGCGCTCTCTTATTCTTTTAGCTGTTTCATTGTCCATTAATGGGCTTTTGATTATTACCACATTTTTTGTTTTTAGCAGTGTTCCAATTATTTCAGTTTGATTGATCAGATTGTTATCTACATACAGGATGAACTTTTTCCCTTCTACGCCTTTTGCTTGCTTGATGCCTCCAAGATCTCTTCCATGTGCGATAATTATTTTAACGTTTTCAAAGAGCTCTGGGTACTCTTCTAATGCGTGTTTGATGACATCAAGGTTAGTCCCATACCTGTCCCCACCATACCACCTTACATGCGTAATTCCTAGGTCGTTCAAGTCAGTTTCGTAATCTCTTGAAACAGCATCTGGGCCTCCTATGATTATGACTTTATCTGGAGCGTAGCTCATTATTTCTGCACTTACATTCGTGTCGTAGACTCCCCAGGGTGTCATGACAACTGTTGCATTTAGGACATCAGCGAGGTCTTCTGCAAGGGCCGAATCGGCTTCATTATCACTTACTAATACAACTATTGAAAGATTTGTGTCTGCTTGTGAGAATGGTACTATACTAACTAAAAGCAATATGCCAAACAACCATGCAAACACTTTTTTCACTACCATGGCTTATCACCTCAGTTATAATTAATGAATAACTACTATTTAAGCTTTTTTCATGAAATCGTCTTGTTTAGTTTTTGTTTGTTCACTTATCTCCTCCGAGAAAACTTTTTAGTGTTAAGAAAGTTAAAAAAGGTTTAAAATCGTTTATCTTTGTTCAAATACTTCTTTAAAAAGCTTTTTGGCAAATTGGGAAAGTTTGAGCCCTTCTTGTTTAGCAATTTTTGTAAGGAGTTTTTGAGCATTAGTGCCATATTGGCAGGCCTTTTTCTCCCTGTATGCAACTTCCTTGAGAAGGCCAAGTTCAAGAGCAACTTCTCTTAAAATTGCTTTTCTGGTTCCGTTGTTGATTTTATATTTCTTAGGCACTCTGAGACTGGTTCTAACTAAGTTAAGGTCCAAGAAAGGAAATCTCCCTTCCACACCATTAAGCATGGCAATCTTATCATCTCTTGCAAGGTTTTTCTCCCCCATCTTAATTAGATCTTTTTCCATAAGTGAGGGGTTAGTGATGTATTTTGCATATCCACCAAAAAGTTCATCGGCCCCTTGGCCACTTAGAAGAATTTTTGTCCCATCTTCAGCTGCAAGTTTTGTTGCAAAATACATTGGGATTCCTATTGCGAGGTTCATGGCATTTGGTTCTTCTACTGCGAACATAACGGGATAAATAGCTTCTTTTACCTTCTCTAGATCAAATACATATTCTTTTAGTGTTAAGTCCAGTTGCTCACTAACTTTTCTAGCCCATTCTAAGTCGGGACTTCCCTCAGCCCCTGCAGTGTAAAGTATAACTTCCTTTGAATATTTTTTTGCAATGAGGGCAATTAAGGAACTATCCAGACCTCCAGAAAATAGTACTCCCATCCTTTTACTACTTCTTAGCTTTGTGGAATAATCTAAACCCTTTTGGATGCCTAGTTTGGCTTGTTCATAATTGAATAATTTTCCTTTTAGTTCTAGAGGACTTAAAAGCTCAAGAACCTCGATTCTACTTGCAGAAATTTTTATAAGTGTTCCTGGTTTTACAGGAATTGCGATTTCTCCTATTTTCCATAATACTTTCTTTTCAGAGGCAAAAAAACCGTTTGGGGAATAATATAATGGCCTAATCCCTATTGGATCCCTAAAGAGGTAAATATTTTCCTTATCGGAAAATGCAACTGCATAATCACCGTTAAGAGCCATCATTAATTCACTTACAGCTTGAGATATGGGTTTATTCATCTCAATCAAAAACTCTAAGAAACGTAAAATCACCTCGGTATCTACATTGCTTTCAAATTCAACTCCCTTACTTTCCAGAAGTTCTCTTATCTGTTTGTGATTGTAGATTTCGCCATTATGAACCAAGACAAATTCATTGTAAAAAGGTTGAGTGAAGGATTTCGAGCCAGTCATAGCAAGACGACACTGTAAGAGCCCAATATCCCCATTGGGGATTTCATTCACTTCAGAAAAGTCTTCACTTTTTAATACTCCTCTATTAGTCCAAACCCCAAAGGAATCTCTTCCTCTATGTTGCCCGGATTTTATCATCGTTATTAATTTGGATTTTATGTTTTTGTCTCTTCCTCCCGCTATTAGGCACATTTCTCTCACCGGCTTTTTTTAAGTAAGAAAAAGCTAAAAACTTTCCTTGTTTTTCCCTGTAAAAGGGTTCACTTTTGCAACTCATGAATGAACGGAAATTTGTTGGGAGTGAGATTTATTGAATTTGGGTTAATTCACAGATATGATAATGTTCATGAGATCTGACCTCTTCCCCGTCCTGAAGGGCGAGGCTTTCAAAAGAAAATGTAATTTTGAGATCTTTAAATTCATTCTCCTCTTTCAAATCTTTGTGCAAGCTCAATTATTGCTTGACTTGCTTTTGTTTTTGGGTTATATATTACAACCGGTACTCCTTCTAGAGTTGCTTCTCTAACTGTTGAGTCCTCTGGAACAACTCCTAAAAGGGGAAACTCCATTAGATCTTCTGCTATGTCGGGAGAGATGCCATTTTTTTGGGATTCATAACGGTTGAGAATGAATCCCAAAACTTTTTTGCCGGCTTTCTTTAGGATCGCTCCTACTTTCATTGTGTCGCTTATACTGGCTATATCTGGATTTGTTACTAGCACTATTTCGTCACCGCCAAATATAACACTCAAAGCATCCATTTGCAATCCTGCAGGACAGTCTATGATTACATAGTCAAAATCCTCTTTTATTTTAGGAATGATTTCAGGGAAGTTTCGAGGATCAGCTTTGGCCACGTGTTCCCAGTCAAGGGCTCCAGGAATTAAATATACGAACTCATATCTGGTAGTGTGGATTGCCTCCTTAATCTCTATCTCTCCCATTAAAGCGTCATGAAGAGTCTTGCTTGTGTCCTCTACGCGAAAATATAAGGTTAAATTTGCCATGGTTAAATCTGCATCCACAGCACAGACTTTTTTTCCCAATAGGCCCAAGGCTATGGATAAATTGCATACTAATGTTGTTTTTCCTGTTCCACCTTTACCGGAGGCTACTGCAATAATTCTTCCCATGATCGTTCCCCCCAATAAAATTCTCCTAAACCTTTATGAACTTTTACCAAAAGCTTATAAACAGAGAGGCTAAGTTGAGGCGCCATGAGGGGTGAGAAAAATGAAAGTATTTGTTGCTGATACGAGTGTAATAGTGGATGGGAGGCTGACACAGTATTTAGAGGGAATTAATGAGAAAGTTAAGGTGGTTATTCCAGAAGCTGTTGTGGCTGAAATAGAACATCAGGCTAATGAGGGGAAGGCTATTGGGCATACTGGATTAGAGGAATTAAAAAAGCTTAGAAATTTAGCTGAAAATGAGAGAATTCTTCTGGAATTTTATGGTGAGAGACCAGACCTCTGGCAAATCAGGAGAGCAAAATCGGGGGAAGTTGACCATATAATAAGAGAAGTAGCCAGAGAACTAAATGCTATTCTCATAACAGGTGATCAAGTACAAAGGGATGTTGCAATAGCGAAGGGTGTTGAGGTAATTTATCTTGAAGCTAAAAAAGAGATAAAACACCGTCTTGAAGACTTTTTTGATGAGCATACTATGAGTGTCCATCTAAAGGGAGGTATAACGCCCTTGGCCAAAAAAGGAAAACCCGGTCAGTGGAGGCTTGTTCCTATTGGAGATGAGGGGCTCGTGGATGAGGAACTTGAGAAAATTGCTGATGATATTGTTGAACGAGCTAGGAGAGACCCGGAGTCATTTATAGAGCTTGATGAACCAGGGGCAACAGTGGTGCAGTTAAGGAATTACCGCATAGTCATAGCAAAACCTCCATTTGCTGATAGGATAGAAATTACTGCAGTCAGGCCAATAACCAAGCTGAGTATTGAAGATTATGAGCTCCCAGAAAAGCTTTTGGAACGCTTAACCGACAAAGCAGAGGGGATAATAATAGCGGGTGCTCCGGGAGAAGGAAAGACAACTTTTGCGCAGGCTTTAGCCGAATACTACGCTTCTATGGGCAAGATCGTCAAAACCATGGAAAAGCCAAGAGACCTCCAAGTAAGTGAGGGAATAACCCAGTATACTGCACTTGGTGGGAGAATGGAAAAAACAGGGGACGTACTCCTCCTTGTAAGGCCAGATTATACGATATTCGATGAGATGAGAAAGACAAGTGACTTTAAGATTTACGCTGATCTAAGGCTGGCTGGAGTAGGAATGGTAGGTGTTGTACATGCTACAAAGCCTATAGATGCTGTCCAAAGGTTCATTGGGAGAGTAGAGCTTGGAATGATCCCACAAATAGTTGATACAGTGATATTCATCCGGGCTGGAAATGTAGATAAAGTTCTTACTTTGGAGTATAAGGTTAAAGTCCCCACGGGAATGACAGAGGAAGATTTGGCAAGACCGGTGATTGAAGTCAGAGATTTCATGACTGATGAGCTTGAATATGAGATATACACCTATGGCGAAGAAATAAGTGTTGTTCCAGTTAAGAAAAAAGAAAAACCACCTGCAATGAAATTAGCTGAAAAGCGGCTTAAGCAGGAAATCAAAAAATTCCTTCCAGATGTTTATGCAGAGGTAGAACTTGCAAGCCCGCATAAAGGTATAATATATGCAGATGAATTTGATATCCCAACAATTATCGGTAAAAAAGGAAAGAGAATAACAGAGATAGAGAAGAAGCTTGGTATAAGCATTGATGTCAGAAGTTTCGATGAAAAAATGGCTGAAATGCCAACAGAGAAAATATCGGTTGAAGTAGAAGAAAAGAAAAAGCAAATACTACTTGCAGTCTCACCAGATTTTGCAAAGAAGCCTCTTAAGTTCTTTGCAGGTGAACAGTACATCTTTACTGCAACACCATCTAGAAAGGGTCTAGTTAAGGTTAATAAGAGTACTCCTATTGGTAGAGAACTTAGAAGGGTTTTAGAAGCCGGGATAGATATTTGGGCTTCTCCTTGACTTCTTTTTGGCTCAGTTGCGAGGGTAGTCATCATTCTTCAGCTAGCGAAATTATCCTCATCGCCCGAAATTTTTATATCTTTATACTTTAAGTGCCTTTTGATGAAGCTTATACTTGCATCTCAAAGTCCAAGAAGAAGGAAGATTCTTGGAAGGTTCTTCCGAGAGTTTGATGTAATCCCAAGTCAGATTAGTGAAGAATCTAACGTCCAAGATTCTATAGCGGATGTAATTGAAGTTGCGAGAAAGAAAGCTTGGGATGTCTATAAAGAGCATGATGGCACTGTTATAGGAGCCGATACAGTAGTAACGCTCGATGACAAAATATTGGGTAAACCAAAAAGCTCAGAAGAAGCTAAACAAATGCTTGGGCTTCTCAGTGGGAAAGTCCACGAAGTAATAACAGGGTATTGTATAATACACGAAGGAAAGGAAATCTTAGGATATGAAATTACCAAAGTAAAGTTCAGGGAACTTGATAAGGATGAAATAGAGTGGTATATCTCTACGGGGGAACCTCTCGACAAAGCTGGTGCTTATGGAATTCAAGGCAAAGGTGGGGTTTTAGTCGAGTGGATAAAAGGGGACTACTATAATGTCATTGGATTTCCAATGAAGATAATTGTGGAGCTTAAGAAGCTTGGGTTTAGGTTTTCATAAAAGTTCAGAAAACAGTAAGTCCTCCTTTTTGCCTCCGGCCTTTTTAAAGGCCTTTAGGCTCCAGTTGATGTTTCCGACATCTTTAGGTTGATGAGCATCGCTTCCAAAAACGAGTTTTACTCCCCTTTTTATGCACAACTTTATAAAATCTAACTCGGGAACCCTATAACGTGTGCTTATCTCAAAACCCTTCCCATACTCTTCAGTAAGGTTAACTATTTCTTTGTAATCTTCTATCGAAGGATGCCCAATATATGGGAAAACATTTCCAAAGTGACCGATTATATCAACGTTTTCATCTTGGATAGCTGTCTTCACAAGCTCTAGGTATTTATAATGACTCCCGAGATTAAAATACATATGGACTGAGGCTATCACATAGTCGAGCCTTTTTCGCATGTCATCAGTGATATCCACGCCTTCTGGAAGGATGTTAGCCTCTATACCTGCCAGCACAATTGTTTCACTCTCCTTTTTGGCTCGGTTTATTAAGGAGAGGTATGAATTCAAAACATGAGGAGTAAAAAAGTGGATATGATCACTTATACCTACTATTCTTAGGCCTTTTCTCTCTGCCTCGGCAATGTTGTCCCTTATATATCCAATTCCGTCGGAGAATCTGGTATGTGTGTGAAGATCCATCATTTTAACTCCCAGTGTATTGGTTTTTGAGAATTTAAAAGTCTTGCACTGTATGGATAAAATATCCAATGTAACCTTGACATTTTCTTTATTTCAAACTCTTGTCCCTTAAGGGGATGCGAGAATCCTAAATCCAACTCTCCAGCAGAGGAGTGATACTCTTTTAAAGCTTAAAAATTATACAATATTGATAGAATGAAGCGC
>QMUF01000073.1 GCA_003663525.1 Thermococci archaeon
ATGTTGATGGAGAATTCTTTGATTTTGGTGACTTTATCATGGAATTTTCTCCAGCAGTTCCTCATGGAACTGAAGGCTCAAAGCTTGGCTTTGTTGTGATGGTTATGGTGGACGATGGAAAACAAAGGCTGATCCATGCGAGTGATATCCAGCTTTTGAATAGGGCCTCCAAGGAATGGATAATCAAACAGATGCCCGATTTGTTAATCACCGGTGGTCCTCCGACTTATCTTGAAGGGTATCGAGTTAAAGAAGCTTGGAGTACAGGGCTTGAGAATCTTAATGAAATAATAAAGGAAACTAATGCGGAGGTGATCTTGGATCACCACCTTATTAGAGATAAAAGATATCCGGAATTCTTTGAGCAGCTTGAAAAACAGGCCTTAACGTTTGCCCGCTTCTTAAAAAAGGAAGACAGACCATTGGAAGCCTATAGAAAAGAACTGCACAAAATTGAGAAAGGAGAAAACGTGGAAGTTCCATTTAGCCTAAGTTGAAAGAAAGCCACCATCTACTGGAATTATAGCACCGTTAACGTAGCTCGCTAGCTCGCTCGCAAGGAAGAGCATAACTTTCGCAACTTCATCACCCTCTCCAAAGCGACTCATTGGAAGGCGGGCATTGAAGTGGAAAGAGAGGCCTAGTCCCCTTGTGTCTAGGCCCATTATTGTCTCTTTTTTGAGCTTTTTCACTCCTTCTGTTTCTATTCCTTCGGGTACTATAGCATTGGCCCTTATCTTCTTTCCGTACTCTCTTGCTATTGCTCTCGTTAGGGCCACGACGCCGAGTTTTGCAACATCGTAATGCACAAGTCCTTTTGCAAATGGAAGAAATGCTTCTATCGAGCTTACGTTTATGATAATGCCTCCTCTATCCTTCCTGGCCTTTACGAAGTGTTGACACATCCAGAAGACTGCATGCAGATTTATTGCCATCGTTCTTTCATAAAATGTCTCGTCCATGTCCATGAAGTCCTTAAACCAGTAAACTCCAGCGTTGTTAACAAGTATATCGGGTTCTCTCCCGTCTAAGGTTTTCCACAAGATGTCTATCTCAACTTTCTTGGATAAGCCTACTTGGTATGTTTCAACATCAACATCAAATTCCCCAGTAAGACTCTTTGTTTTTTCAAACCCCGGGTCATAGATATCAATAAGAATCAAATCAGAACCAGCTTCTGCAAAGCGAATGGCTGTGGCTCTCCCTATTCCTGAGGCGGCACCAGTTATAAGACTCCCTTTACCTCGTGAAAGCCTCGTCCTTCAGGGGGATGCAAGAATCCTAAAATCGGCACTTGAGTAGAAACCTTTTTAAACTCTTGTAACGTAATAGGGCCTCGGAGAGACCACCGTCAGATACTCCCTCCAAAGGGGTTTACTCGTGTCCCTCCCCCCTCGGGAGGGAAGACGCTGTAAAGCGTCCTTTCAAAACCGTCCTTGAGCGGTTGAAACTATTGGAGTGACCTTTGAGCCGATAACCCCGAGCCTCTCTGCTCTTGCGGGAGGTAGGGGTAACGGGCCGAAGACCCGGCCCGCGGGCTGAATTGAAACCGGCGACGGGAGTAAGTGATGGGCCCGCAAACCGAACCGTCCATAGCGAGGAGTTAACTCGTTAGAACCCTCGCCATTCACGGCGAGGAGGAGGTCAGCTTTAAGAGAGACAAGTTCTGAAATGGATTTTTGATTTTTGATTTTTCACCTTCCTTTCAGATAGCTCATCCATAATATTTATGTCACCACTCATAATCTTTGGACCTTTCATCTGTATAAGCCTTTTCTTGGAAAAATTTTAAATCAAAAAATGAGAATGCATGTATAGTTGACCTCCTTCCCGTCGTGAAGAGCGAGGCTTCCAGCCGCAGAGGAGGTGAGGAAATGAGAGCCCTTAAAAGAATCTTAGAAGAATTTGGAACTCTCTTTCTAATTGTGGGCCTTGCCATTGCAATGGCCTTCCTGATAATCCTCACGAGAATTCTTGCAACGTACACTAACATCTTGATAACAATGATCGGAATGGTGGTCTTTGTTGGCCTGATAGGGCTTATCCTATGGCTCCTAGACAAAAGGTCAAAAATCTAAAAGCCCTGTGGCCCATCTCTTTGCCTTCTCTATTTCACCTTCACTTACATTTCCAATCCCGCCCTTCAGCACGAGGGTATCAATGATTTCTCCGGGAATTCTCTCCATTAGGGGTTTTATGTAGTGGTTTTGAATATGCCATCTACCGAGATTTCCAAACGCAACTGCAAAGCAGACAATAAAAATTGCTACCTTTTTCTCCTCAAGCTCAGAGGAGTGTTCCTCCAGAAACTCAAGAATGCTTTTTAGAGGCCTCTCGTAGTAAATTGGAGTCCCAACAATAATGAGCTCACAGCCTTTAAAGGTTGCTACTTCGCTTGCCCTTCTAACCTCTACATTTGTATACTTCTCAATGGCTTCTTTTATTGTCTCCGCAACCTTTTCCGTTGTCCCATGTCTGGAGTCGTAGACTATGCATACCTTCATGTTGCATCACTTCTTATTTTCCTCGGATGTTTAAATACCCATCTTTGCTACCATATCTTTTTAAATGCTCTAAAGGATTGGAGTGCGATGAGGGTTCACATAGAAACTTACGGATGTACAAGGAACAAGGCAGATGCCGAGATGATGGAAGCCCTGCTCTTCAGAGCTGGCTATGAGATAGCTGGCTTGGATAGCGCAGACTATGTTGTCGTAAACACCTGTGCCGTTAAAGACCCAACGGAAAAGCACATGGCAAGAAGGATTAAAGAGCTCTTGGACAGCGGAAAAAGGGTAATAGTTACTGGATGTTTGCCCCATGTTAACCCTAGCGCAATAGATGACAGGGTTTCAGGAATTCTTGGGGTCAAAAGCATAGATAGAATTGTTGAGGCAATTGAACTTGCCGAAAGAGGAAAAAAGTTAATCAGCGTTGAAGGATGGAGAGAGAGAAGCATTGACAAGCTTGAACTCCCCCGGGTGTGGAAGGGGGGAGTTGTTTTCATAGTTCCTATAAGTGAGGGTTGCCTGAACGCATGCACTTACTGTGCCACAAGATTTGCAAGGGGGGTTTTGAAGAGCTATAAAGCCGAGCTTATCATGAAGTGGGTAAAAGAAGCCGTAGCTAAGGGATACAAGGAGATTCAGCTCTCAAGCGAGGATACCGGATGCTACGGATTTGACATAGGCGCGAACTTAGCAAGGCTTTTAGATGAGATCACATCAATAGAGGGTGAGTTTAGGATAAGGGTTGGCATGATGAACCCCAATAACGCCATCAAAATACTCGACGAGCTGATAGAGACTTACAAGGATGAAAAAATCTATAAGTTTCTACATTTGCCGGTGCAGAGCGGTGACAATGAGATTTTGAGGAAAATGGGGAGGACTTATACACTTGAGGAGTTTGAAGAGATAGTGAGAGAGTTTAGAAAGCATATCAAAGACCTCAACCTGAACACTGATATAATCGTCGGCTTTCCTGGAGAAAGCGAAGAGGCATTTCAAAACACGGTGAAACTCATAAAGAGGGTTAGACCGGATAAGATAAATGTTTCGCGCTTCTCACCAAGACCGGGGACACCAGCAGCAAAGATGAGGGATCAGATAGTGGGATGGAAGGTAAAGGAACGTTCCCGCTATTTACACCGGCTCAGGCTTTCGATAAGCTATGAGATAAACCGGAGATATGTTGACAAAGAGATAGAGGTTTTGACACACGGTGAAGGGAAGAAAGGGGGAATAGAAGGAAGAACTATGAACTACAAGGACATAATCCTTCCCGAAGCGCCGGTTGGAGAATTCGTGAATGCAAAAGTCACGAAGGCAACTTCGACGTATCTTCTGGGTGAACTTGTGGATTAAATTTGTTTAAAAGGCCAGTTTCTGAGGAATGCTGATAACAGAAGGCGAGAGGAGCAAGAAGGCTCGCTACTACCTAAATGACAACTTCTTTACCTTCTGCTTCCACTTCGTGAAGCCCAATAGAAGTGCGGTAGAACTGGGAACCTCTGAGATGGACTGGAACGATTTCAACACCTTCATGGGGAGAAAGTTTAAAGGGATAGCTAAGGAGCTTTTGACTTCAAGAGAGTAAAAAGAAATCAAAAACATTTAAGCTCCGGCAAAGTTCAAATAAGCTCCCTCTCAGTCTTTGTTAACCTTTTTGCACCATTCTTCGTGATGACTATGGTATCCTCAATTCTAACGCCGCCGAACTTTGGAATGTATATGCCCGGTTCTATGGTTATTACCACACCTTCTTTTAGGACCGTTTCATCATATTGAGAAGCTCTTGGCCACTCATGAACCTGAAGACCTATTCCATGGCCGAGTGAGTGGATAAACTTATCTCCGTAGCCATACTCCGCTATTATGTTCCTTGCAATACTGTCCAGTTCTTTTCCTGTCATTCCTGGCTTTGCAGCTTCAACGGCTTTTTTCTGTGCCTCAAGAACTATTTCGTAAATCTCCTTCTGCTTCTCGTTTGGGTTCCCCACCACTATTGTCCTCGTTATGTCAGAGTTGTAGTGCCTGTAGAGTGCCCCGAGATCCATGACCACAAGATCGCCTTTTTCAATTCTCTTATCGCTTGCAATCCCATGGGGTAGAGCAGAACGATGGCCACTTGCAATTATCGTGTCAAAGGCGGGCTTTTCGGCACCTTCCATTTTCATAACATATTCAACCTTAGTAGCAACTTCCTTCTCGCGTTTTCCTTCGCTTATCTCTTCTATAGCGGTCATTACACCTATATCGGCTAATTTGCATGCGTCTTCAATGAGTTTTATTTCTTCCTCAGTCTTTATCATTCTAAGTTCCTTTATTATATCGTCCAAAAGTTTGAACTCTTCTATCTGAGCTTTCTCTTTTAAGGTGTTATTGAAAGATAGGCTTATTGCACCCTCAACGGCAAGTGATTTAAAGCGCTTGAGGTACTCATAAAGCTCGTCCGTTTTCTTGAATTTCTCAACTTCAACGTGGGCTTCTTCTTTTGCCTGCTCGTATTCAAGTTCTGGAACGAGGAGAGTCTCTTCTTCGGGGGTCACAACAAGGTATCCACCAACAAGAGGTGCGGCTCCCGCAAAATAAAAAAGATTGGGAGCGCTTGTTATTAAAGCAGCGTCGACTTCATTTTCTTGAATATAATTTCTAATACCTTTAATCCTCTCCATGAGTTTCACCAATTGAGGTGAGCATGATAACAATAAAATGTTTTTGGTCAAAAACTTCAAAAAGCTACTTTCCAACTACTTCTGGTGAGTGAGATGTTTGAAGAAGTGGAAGTTGAAGCTCATGTTTATCCTACAGAGGAGATAGAGAAAGTCAAAAAGGCAATGCTTAATCTGGTATCTCCTCTTGAATTTGATACTTTTGATAAAGGGGAATACATACTGCTACTCGGGAAGAGTAAAGACAAAAAAGCTTTACAGAGGCTCTATGAACTTCTCAGAGGTCAGCAAATTTTGGACACTGCTAGGACCATGCTTGAAGAGGGTTACTTCGGAGAGGAAATAATAGTCAAAGTACATAAACAGGTAGCATATGTGGGAAAAGTTAACTTCAATGAAGAATCGCCTTTGGGCCCAATAACAATTATAATACGAACAAAAGAACCACAGAGACTTATGAAATGGCTTGCACCAAGAACAAAGGATGGGGTGCCGATAGAATAATTAGCTCGAGTGCCTTAACTCTACACCCATTTTTGTTAAACTTTTTATCATACCAACCTGTATATAAGCAAAAATTTTTGTAGTGTCTCCGTATTTGATGTCTAAAATCTCCCCAATTGAATTTATCATTGCCATGACCTTGGGAACTTTCTTTTTGTCCCTTACTAGAACTTCAAAAAGCCTGTATTTTGGTAGTGTGAACATTACTTCTTCCAAAGAGTTTTTAAGCTCACCCAAATCATTTTCCTTTGCCGATATTGGGATAATACTGTGTGCAATTATTCCTTTTCTGGTTATAAGCTCTTCAAGAGCCTTTTTCTTGTCTTCTGCATCTGCTTTGGAGGTTAGATCTTTTTTATTTAAAGCTATTATAAGTGGCTTGTCTAATGTCTTTAGCTCTTTTAAGACCTCAATTGATGCTAAAAACTTTCTTTTTATTTCTTTCCAGGGTTCGCTGACGTCAAGGATTAATAAAATAATGTCTGCTTTGATGATCTCTTCCAGAGTTGAATGAAAGGCCTCTACTATAAACGGTGGAAGGTCATCTATAAATCCGACGGTGTCGGTTATTAAGGCCTTTTTCCCGTTCACCATAAATCTTCTTGTTGTTGTATCTAAAGTTGTAAACATTTGCATTTTGGCTTCTATCTCTTCATTCGCAAGGGTATTGAGAAGTGTTGATTTACCGGCATTTGTATAACCTGCCAGTGCTATCAATAGGAAACCAACTTCCTCTCTTCTCTTCCGCTTAATCTCCCTATCAGCCTTTACTTTTTCTAGTTCTTTTTTTATTCTTCCCATCCTGTAGCGTATGTGTTTGAGGTACTGTTGTGTTTGGTATTCACCCATACCTTTGAAACCTGCCCTATCTCCAAGTTTAATTCTCCTAATGGCTTCTTTAACTAGAGGGAGTTCATATTGAAGATTGGCAAACTCTACCTGTAGCTTTGCCTCTTTTGAATGTGCTCTCTTTTCAAATATCTCAAGAACGAGTTGCCATTTGTCAATTACATCAATTTTGAGCTCTTTAGTTATGTTGAAGGACTGGGAGGGTGTTAGAGGATTTGCAAATATTATTCTGTCTGGCTTTAGTTCATCTATGAGTTTTTTAATCTCCTGAAGTTTTCCAGGCCCCACATTGTATTTAGGATGCTCTTCTCTAACCTGTTCAATTATTGTTAGAATCTCATAACCTGCACTTTGTAAAAGTTCTTCAAACTCTTCTTTATTCACCATATTTTTTGGTGAGTGTCGTATAATCCCAATAGCCTTCATCGAGAAGAGCTAAAGTTTTGGGGTTTATATCTTTATTGGATAATTGTATAAAAATGAGGATGCTGAAAATGAGCATGAAAAAGAGGTTAAGACTCCTGGAGTTTTAGTATTGCCTCTGCTAAATCACCTTTTGTTTCTTCCAATGCCTTCTTTGCAGTTTCATAATCAACGTTTGCTTGCTCCATAACGAGCTTTATGTCCTCTTCCGGAATGTTGAGAACTTCCCTAACTTCCTCTTTGCCCACTATTTGATAGCTCTTTTCTCCCATTGCAGTTATTACAGTTACTGCGGCGTCTTTGATTATGATTTCTTTGTTTTCAAGCTTTATTACAACTTCTTTAACTCCCTCAAGCTCTTCCATCTTAATTCCAAGCTGCTTCATGAGTTTCTGCATCTGTTTGGGATTCATACCCTTCATTGGCATCATAATTACCACCAAAAAGGAATCAAGATAAAGAATATATAACGGTTTCCCAAAAATGAAAATGTTATCAAGATTCCTCCGTTTCTTCTGGGAAGTTTGAAG
>QMUF01000074.1 GCA_003663525.1 Thermococci archaeon
CCCATCCTGCTTCGCTTTGGCTTAGGGTTTTTATTGGAAACTTCCAGATCTTTGCCTGCTTGTCAGTTTCAATTTTTACCCTGCCAACTCCGTATGGATCATTTACCTCAAATTCCTTTTCCTCAAAGTTCCCTGGAGTTTCCATAACACCGTGCACCGCTAGGTTCAGCTCAACTCCAAAGAGAATCTTAAAAGGCTTTTCAAGTGAGACCCTGTAATGGGCTACAAAGCCCTCTTCACTTAGTTCTATTTCCTTTTCAACTGTAGCAGGTATTTTTTCTTTCCCATAAATTCCTCCATTGCGCCATAGTTTGACTTTGTTGCCCTTTAATATGTATTCGTAAGGCTGATTAACAAAATCCCCGAATTCGTGATATTTTACGAGTCTGTAGTTATCGAGTGTTTCTTCCGGTTTAATGAAGTGATCTTGGAGGATTGCTCTTAACTGCCAATCATAAGCCAGTTCCTTCTTAATTTCCTCAGGGATTGCTTTTCCAAGCTCGTGTATGCTTGCAACCCCTTCCTTGTTTTTTTCTTCTGGAGTGGTTGCCTCAGGAGCCTCATGGTAGTGTTCCCATCTCCTTGGAAGCACGTCGTTGTAGTTGACAGCCTTTTTCTTTGAGCTAAGCTCGAAGATGCTTCCACCGTAGTGGGGTTTTAAGGTAGCTATAAAGTTGTCATTTTCTAACATTATTTCTTTTCTTCCATCAAAGTCTATATCGAGGACTTTATTTTCTGGATTCAAGTAGCTCTGTGCTTTTATGATATTTTCCCATACTGTTCTCCTTAGGTGAGGAAGGTAAACTCCTCCAAAGACACCATGCCAGTAAGCGTCATTACACTGGGCCTTGAGAATGTAGTGTCTTGCCTCCGGGTTTTCTCTCACGACTTTGCTGATCATGAGCATTCTTTTGTGCATGAAGTTGCTCTCGGGATACTTAAAAAAGAAGTTTTTCCAAATGCCACCCCTTACAAAGACACGGTATTTCTCAAACTTGCCTTCCTCTTTTAGCTGTTCCACAAATTCTACAAAGAGTTTTGCCTGTTTAGCTGGTAAGCTCCACTCGCTCATCTCAAAGTAAGAAGCAATTGGAAGATATACTAAGCCTCTTGGCGTGAATTTCCCTAGGTATTCTGTGTAGGTCATCAGGTTAATTTTCTCATTGCTTGTAATTTCATCAAAGAACTTTCTAAGCCATCCTTTCTCGTATACCCATTCGTGAGTTCCAGGCCATACTCCAAATTTCTCACCATCGTCGTGGAAAACAGCAACTTTAGAAGGGTCGTTATCTGCGAGGCCTTCTAAATACTCGATAACCTTTTCCACCGGCCGGAAGGGGATTAGGTACCTTAGCTTTTCATCAATGGGAAATACTGTTACAACCTCTCCACCATCTTCGGTGTAATATGGCCAGAAAAGCTCCTCTTTGCTCAATCCGGCACTCATGAAGTGATAATCATCAACAACCACATATTCAATTCCTACTTCTTTAAGGGATTTTACAAGTTCTGGTTGCCACACTCTTTCGGTGAGCCATACGCCCTTGGCTTCGAATCCTAACTTTCTTGCATATTCTTTGAGCATTTCTATTTGTGCTATTCTATCTTCTTTAGGGATGGCCGCTAGAACAGGTTCATAGAATCCCGCAACGACAATTTCGAGTTGCCCCCTCCTTACAAGAGATCGGAGGAGATCGATATACTCTGGCCTATTTTCTTCGATCCATTCTAGAAGTGGGCCGCTAAAATGGAGATTTACTTTCATCTGAGGGAATTCCTCGAGGATTTCCATAAATGGCCTGTAAGACCGATTATAAGCCTCTTCGAAAACCCACCCAAAATTACCTAGAGGCTGGTGATTATGAATACCAAATATGAAATTTATTTTTTCCATCTTTCCACCTCCCGAATTATTATCACTAAGAGTGATAGTAGTGAGGAGTATATAAATATTTTATGCATGGTACGCATATCAACTAGTAGTGAAAATATCCCCGAGAGTTCGCAAGAATCGAGGTTAGATGAAGTCTCTTTCTGTTTAGAAGAAGATCTTTCTGAAAATGTATACTGTAATAGCTACGGCCAATTGATTTGAGAGGTTATCATCTGGGGGTAATTCGTAAAACTCCGCTAACATCCCGGCCAAAGCACCAACAATTGCATGTGGGATATCTATTATTGTGTAGAGTATCACAAAAGCTGTTAGAAAATATGCCAAGCTGCCCTCAATACTTTTACCGTTTTTAAATCGATGTTTTCCAAAGGGCTTTCCTATTATCGCAGCTATAGCATCACCTAAAGTTGCAACAGTTATGGCACCAATTGCAATGTCTTTTGGGAAGAAGCATACTATTATTAAAGCTCCGATTGTGAAGTATATGTGAGCCCCGATAGAATACTTTTCATGTTCCCTAGATATTGTTTCAAGTTCTCGTTCGACAAGGGCAATTACATCTTCTCTTACATAAAGATCCAGTTTTTGTTTCAATTTATCTCTTAGTTCTTCAACTATTCTAAAAGGTTCTAGTATTATAAAAACAATTAGCGCTGTTGCAACGAATCCTATTGTTACTCTTTGACCAAAGAGAAGGTAAAGTAGTGGGACAGTCAATCCTGTTAAGTGCAGTGCTTTTCTCTTAACCTCGCTTTTTATGCTCATGTTTTATCACCTCTAAGGCCTCTTTAAGGTCTTTTACTATATAATCGGCGTGTTTCGGCATGAGAGATTTGAAATAGCCCCTCCTGACTAGGATTGTTGTTGCACCTATTTCCTTTCCGCCTCTCATATCGGTGTCATCTCTATCTCCGACTACGTAGATTTCTCTCTCTTTTGGGAACATTCTTTTCGCCAGTATGAAATTATAGGGCTCAAGTTTACTGTAACCCGTTTCTCCACTTATTATAAGGGAATCAAAGTAATCTTTCAGGTTTAGGTATTTGAGTTTTTTCCTTTGCCACTCAGAGGAGGAATCGGTTATTAGCACTATTTTTGCTCCAATCTCTTTTAATCCCTTTAAGAAGTCAATTGCATCTGGATATACTCTTAAGTTTGAAAAGAAGGTCTTGTCCACTAATTCAAACATCTCTTTCAGATCTTTTTCTGATGTGCTTTTATACACCCTTTCCATAAAGTTTCCCACAAGTTCATCCAAATCGAGTAAGTGAAGCTCTCTTGATTGTTCTAACTCTTCATACCGCTGTGTAAGTATATAAAGCAAAGCCTTGAATTTTCCTTTTCTGATTAAATGGGGTAGAAGACGAAGAACACTCCATCTAGCGGCTTCCCATGTGTTGCATAAGGTATCATCTAAATCCACAAGTACAAGCATGTACTGAGTGTCTGTTTGTGTATTAATAACTTTAACGTTAAAGCTTTAAAACCTAGGATGTAGTTTTTCATGAGGAGCCATGAAAGGCGAATTGCTAGTGCTCATGGGAATGGGCTTGATATTTATTGGTTTCATGTTGATCTTCTTGGGAACTTTAATGAGTGCATCAAGTGGGGAAGCCAATGTAGAAAGTGGAGGGGTCATAATGATAGGCCCCATTCCAATAGTTTTTGGAACAAACAGAGGTGTCACTTTAGCAATGATATTAGCAGTTCTTTTAATGGTTCTTTGGATAGTTGGTGTGTTGCTCAGCAGGAGGGTGTGAGGTGGATTACATTCTCGATCTTTCTATACTTCTTGTGTTTGCAAAGACTCTAGAATGGCTTTTTGAGAAGAAGGAGATCCATCCGATAATTGCACATATACTTACTGGCATGGTACTTGGGCCGTTTTTTCTTAATGTAGTGGTTCCTTCAGAGCCTTTAAAGGTTCTCTCCGAATTTGGTCTTTTGATGATGATGCTCTATATGGGACTTACGAGTAACTTTTCGTCCATAGCTTCCAATAAGAGCAAGGCAATTTTGGTAGCTGCTTTGGGCGTAGTATTTTCCTTCATTCTTGGTTTTTTGACAGTTTATATCTTCGGCAAAGGATTAGCAGCAGCAATTTTTGTTGGCGCGACTCTGGGGAATACTGCAATTGAAGTCACTAGTGGCGTGCTTCTAAAGGCTAGGGTCCGGAAAGAACTCTCTTCAATATTAATGGGTGCTGCATTTGCAGATGATATCATGGCAGTTTATTTAATTGGTATAATAACTGCTATGACAAAGGGAGAGCTAGCATTCTCTCCCCTTGTTATACTAACAATTAAGATCGTCCTTTTCGTAACAGTGGTGCTTCTTATCTCTGAGTACATCTTTAAACGCTCCTCACGCTTTTATAGTATTTTGAAGAACCTAAACATCTTCTTCACATTCACAATAGTCTTGACATTCTTTTTGGCTATAATTGCAGAAAGAGTAGGCCTTCATCAGATAATTGGCGCCTACCTTGCAGGTTTGACAATTAGTAGATTGAGAGAGAGAAGGGATCCCCTTGTACTTAGTAAAATAAAACTCAACGAGCTTATAGGGGATTTGCAAGTAGTTTTAACAGAATTTTTCATTCCTCTGTTCTTTATATATGTAGGTTTGATGTTTAACCCCTCTTTAAATGAACTTAGTATTGCGTTGATAGTCCTTCTCTATTTGGCAGCAGTTATAGGGAAGTTTTTGGGCTGTGGGTTGGGGATGAAACTCTTTAAATTCGACTGGAAGTCAGCAGCACTAGTGGGCATTGGGATGGGGGGAAGAGGTAGCTTAGAGCTTGCCATCCTGAAATTTGGGATTGAGGAAGGGTTAATAGATCAAACTCTCTTTGCAGCAGTGGTAATAGTCTCAATGTTAACAGCCGTGACAACACCACAATTCTTTAGGCTTTATTTGAGACACCTTCGAGAGGAATAACAAAAGCTTAAATGAGATGTGAACAACTTTGGCTGGTGAGAGCATGATACCAAATAAAGGGATAAGTGAAGAGGAGCTTTTTACTGAACTTGAGAAAAGGCTTAAAATCGATCTAACGTTTGATTCTGGTAAAATCTTAGGTTCTATGTGCACTTATCCGCACCCTCTAGCTCAGAAAATAATCCGAAAGTACATAGATAGGAACTTGGGAGATCCAGGCTTGCATAGAGGGAGCAAAGAAATTGAGGAAGAAGCAGTCCAAATGTTGGGAGAGCTTTTGCACCTAAGAAGAGTCTATGGTAATATAGTAAGTGGGGGTACAGAAGCAAATATTTTGGCCGTGAGGGCTTTTCGTAACGTCTCTAATGTTGAAAAACCAGAATTAATCCTACCAGAGAGTGCACATTTCTCCTTTTTAAAAGCGAGTGATTTGTTAAAAGTGAAATTGGTATGGGCAGGTCTTAATAGAGATTATTCTGTCAACGTAAAGGATGTAGAGACTAAAATAACGGATAATACCATTGGAATCGTTGGAATTGCTGGAACAACTGGTTTGGGAGTTGTGGATGATATTCCTGCTCTTTCGGATATTGCTGTTGATTATGGAATCCCCCTACATATTGATGCTGCCTTCGGTGGGTTTGTAATCCCTTTTGCGAAGGCATTGGGTTATGAATTACCAGATTTTGACTTCAGGCTCAAAGGTGTACAAAGCATTACTATAGATCCCCACAAAATGGGAATGGCCCCAATACCCGCTGGAGGGATAGTTTTCAGAAAGAAAAAGTATATGGATGTCATTAATGTTTTAGCACCTTATTTAGCTGGGGGAAAGATATTTCAAGCTACAATCACAGGAACAAGGCCTGGAGCTAATGCAATAGCTGTATGGGCCCTTCTTAAACACCTTGGCTTTGAAGGATATAAGAACGTGGTCAAAGAAGCTATGGAGAACGCCCTATGGTTTGCAGACCAGATAAGGAGGTTGGATGGAGTGTACCTAATAAGGGAGCCTATGCTGAATATAGTTTCCTTTGGTTCTAAAAGGCTCAAGAAGATTGAAGCAGAACTTAAAGCAAGAGAATGGGGAATAAGTGCTCACAGGGGCTATATCAGGATAGTTATGATGCCACATGTGAAAAGAGAACATTTAAATAACTTTTTAAAAGACCTGGGAGAGATTTTAAGAAGATTTTGAGATTTAATGTTGTATTTTTGTTTTTCCGAGTCTTTCAAAGAGTTCTTTTGAATACTTAACTATGGGAGGTGAACTACCCCACCCTGACGGGGGTTTTGTGAGAGTTCATTATTGCTTCACTCTCACAGGCCGGTTCACGCGGCCACTACTCCTCATCCTCTCGGATTCGAGAGTTACTTTACACACCAACCCTTACGGCTGTTATGAGGTCATTATATTCTGCATCCTCAGAGTATTTAAACCTTCTCCACTCCCCTCCCTTTCGGAAGGAGTCTTGCAAGCAACAGGGAGATAAACTGCTGGATTCATGTTCTATTGGCTTTGTTTAAAAAATTAAAAGGATTTTCAAATCCAGCACTGGTGTTCAGGCTTGATATTACTGTAAAAGCTTATAAATTTTCTATTTTCTCTTATTTCATAGAATCCTTCTGGTAGGTTTTGGAGCAACTTTTCTAAAACTTTGCCTTTCCTAACAATTTCGCCTGTAGATAAATTCATGATCTCGTACATTTTGACTACCTCACTGTGAATATTCATCGGATAAATATAAACTTTACTGAATATTTTTCACATATATCTGCTATTGGCTGTAAATTTTTCTCAGTTTAGATAACATAGTTCTTCTAAGTGCCACTATTAAGTACCCTTTCAATTCTTCTAAAGTCTTATTGGAACGTCACTTACTCGATATAATCACCGCTCTTGAAGAATTCTTTCAATTCTTCTAAAGTCTTATTGGAACAGAGACGTATGTGAAGGGTAGTGGCTGGATGACAGCTTTCAATTCTTCTAAAGTCTTATTGGAACTAGAGATAGTAGTGGGGTTTGTTGAGAGGGATAAATTTCTTTCAATTCTTCTAAAGTCTTATTGGAACGGCTCTTGGTGATTATGATGGCATTATAATAACTCACTTTCAATTCTTCTAAAGTCTTATTGGAACAGGGGCGAATTTTCCCCCAATTTTCCTATAAAGATGTTAGAGAGCTTGAAATTTATAAGGTTTTCCCCAGAGGGTTAGTAATAAGGCCCTTAGAGGTCTTTATTTAAAGCCCTTTCATAAGAGTTTAACCCTAAAACAGCCATTTTCTGGCTCCCCTGTGGCCGCGAACGTAAATGTACACGAGAGGTGCCGCGAAAAATGAATCCTTTAAATTCAATTTAAAGGCCTAAAAATTCCTAAAATTCAAAAAAATTTAATTTCTACGAGGAGAGGATATAAAAGAAGACCGCAGAACCTGCCGTCCAGAATTCCGAAAAAATTTCGTTACAAAACAATCCAAAATCTATAACCCTTTATCTGATAGTAACAAAAGGTTATTAAAGGGTTGGAAATTGGTTAGAGCTTTTAAAATTTAAAGAAA
>QMUF01000075.1 GCA_003663525.1 Thermococci archaeon
ATTTAAACAGACAAATCCTTCACTGGGAGGAAGATTTAGAAAAGAATCCTAAACCAATTTCCGCAAAGTGGAAACTTGAACGATTCAATTCTGATATAAAAATAAGTACCTTTACAGGGATTTTAAATGTGAAAAACATCGAAGAAGTTCTTAAGGATATTGACGTGATAGTGGATTGCTTAGACAACTTCGAGACAAGGTACCTTTTAGATGAGTTCGCCCACAAAAAAGGAATACCTTTAGTTCATGGTGCTGTAGAAGGCCTCTACGGCCAAGTTACCACTGTAATTCCTGGTAAAACAAAAAGCCTTCGAGATTTATTCCCAACACCCCCAAGAAAAAAAGAAAACTTTCCAATCCTTGGTGCGACTGCTGGGGTAATTGGGGCAATCCAAGTAGCAGAAGTCATTAAACTTATCACAGGCTACGGTGCTCCACTAGCCAATAAACTTCTGATAGCTGATTTGATGCACAATTCTTTTGAGGTGGTGGATCTTGAAGGTTAAACTTTTTAAAAAGCCAGAGGACTTTGATGTTACCAATGCAATCGAACTAGCCTCCTCATCTAAAAGCGGAGGTTTAGTTATTTTTCTGGGAAAAGTAAGAGACGAAAGTCATGGAAGAGAAGTGAAGAGGTTAATATACGAAGCCTATGAAGAAATGGCTATCGAAGAAATGAATAAAATTCGAGAAGAAGCCTTAGAACGTTTTTCAATATTGGACATGATTATCTGGCATAGATACGGTGAACTAGAAGTTGGTGAAAACACTATCCTAATAATTGCAAGTGGAAAACACAGAAAAGAGGCATTTGAGGCTTGTATGTGGACAGTGAATGAGGTAAAGAAGCGCGTGCCCATATGGAAAAAAGAAGTAACAAATCAAGGAGAATTCTGGATTGAAGGTAATAGGCTCATTATGCACAAGAAAGGACATTAGGCCCAATTCTTATAATTTTGTGTTTTAATAAATACAATCACGAACTATAGTAAAATTAATAAGTACAAGTCAGCTCCCCCTTTTCTGGTGGTAAAATGGAAGCAGTGTATACGGCTCCATTTTGGAAGCGAGCTAGGAATATCACTGCCTTTGCAAAGCCACCTTGGAGTGAAAACAGACATACAGGAAAACTGGAAAGAGTTATAATACAGTTAGGGGCTGGTCAAGGGAAATTTTCAGAGATAACCGGAATCCCCCGTTCTATAGGGTGCATTGGAAACAACAGATTCATTTTAAGGGAAGAACCTGTTGAATTAGGAAGAGTAAAAGAGATATTGCAGGAATTCTCCACGATCTCCAGCGGAGATTTGTATCTCACAAACTATGACGACACAAGCGTATTAGAAGAGATAGCTGAATATGCTACTTCCTTGAGCCTCAAAAACATCTATCCAGTTATAAGGATTGAAGATTTTGATGATATCTCGCTACCAGTTGGTGTTAAGACTATTGTAGAAGCAGAATACTCTGAAGAAAACCTAGAAAAGATTGAGAAATTGGAAGATGTGCATGGACTGCTCTTGATGGTTAAAAGCGAATATTTAGACAAAATCCAAGAAATAGAATTTTATGGAGAAATCTATGTGGATTTGCTCTTCCCGGGTTCCCTGAAAAGGGTAGATTTCGATCTTATGGAAGCAAAAAGGTTGCAAACCCCAATAACCCAACACCATCCATGTCTAAGTGGCACACTGGCCATCACCGGAGAAGGGTTCGCCTTACCCTGTCCACTCTTAAGAAATTTCTTAAAAGGCAATATCAAAACAATGAGCCTAAAACAAATCCTCAGAAAGCGCAAACTCAAAGAATTCTGGAAAATGACAAAAAAGCACTTTGAACCATGTAATAAATGCCCGATCGCACACATTTGCCATGATTGTAGAGCCCTAGAATACAATGCTTCGGGCGATATTTATGGCATTGAATATTGTCCTATGAATGAATTAACTAGCCTCAAAGAAACCAGACTTAAATGTGACCTACCTCGTCGTGAAGGGTGAGGTTTTCAGGGAAATGATGTGCAAAAAAGTTTTATGTCTGGAATGACATGTAATATAGGGGTGGATAAAATGGTCAAGATTGAAGTTGTTAATGTGGAAAAACCAGAGGGTGTTGAATGTATAATCGGCCAAGGGAACTTTTCAATATTCACCGTTGATGATCTGGCCCGTGCACTTCTGACAGCAGTACCCGGAATAAAGTTTGGAATTGCCATGAATGAGGCAAAACCCCAGTTAACAAGATATACAGGAAATGACAAGGAACTTGAAGAATTAGCTGCAAAAAATGCCGTAAAGATTGGAGCAGGACATGTATTTGTAATAATTATGAAAAATGCATTCCCAATAAATGTGTTAAACACAGTTAAAAACCACCCTGCAGTTGTAATGGTCTATGGGGCCAGTGAAAATCCATTGCAGGTTATAGTTGCCGAGACTGAACTTGGTAGGGCTGTCTTGGGAATAGTTGACGGAAAAGCCGCTAACAAGATTGAAAACAACGAACAGAAAAAAGAAAGAAGAGAGCTAGTGGAAAAGATTGGGTATACAATTGACTGAGACCAAATGATCCCAACCTTTTTATCTAATTCTTTATCCAGGTGAAAATATGAGAGTACTCTTTATCACATCTAATAAAGGGAAAGTGAAGGAAGCTAAGACTTACCTCTCCCCATTAGAAGTTGAAGTTCTTCAGAGACAGATAGACTATCCAGAAATACAAGCGAATACTCTTGAAGAAGTCGTGGAATTTGGAGTTATGTGGTTAAAGGATTATTTAGATGAACCCTTCTTTATAGATGATTCGGGCCTTTTTATTGAGGCTCTAAATGGGTTTCCTGGAGTGTATTCTGCATACATATACAAAACTCTCGGAAATGAGGGAATATTAAAATTAATGAACGAGGTAAAAAATAGGAAAGCCTATTTTAAAAGTGTCATAGGGTATTACGACGGAAGAGTTCATGTGTTTACTGGAATCACAAGAGGGCATATTATTAATGAGAAGAGGGGCAATTATGGATTCGGATTTGACCCAATTTTTCTACCAGAAAACAGTAACAAAACCTTCGCTGAGATGCAAACTGAGGAAAAGAATCGGATTTCACATCGAGGTATGGCCTTAGCAGAGTTTGCAAGATGGTTAAAAGAAAATTTTAAAAAGGAGTAAGTGACAATAATCCTCGGCAAGTTATTGAAGAAATGACAATTGTAAGGGGGATTTAGATGAGTGATGCGATAGACGCCGTTGATATGAAACTACTTAAGGAGCTTAAAGAGAACTCAAGGGAAAATATCGCTACTTTAAGCAAAAAGCTTGGAATCCCAAGGACAACTGTCCACTATAGGATCAAAAAACTTATTAATGAGGGAGTAATTGAAAAATTCACAATCAAGCCCAACTATAAAAAACTTAACTTAGGGACTACTGCCTTCATTTTAATAAGGTACAATCCTGATTCAGGCCTTACACAAAGAGAGATTGCCAAAAAGATCGCCCAAATCGATGGCGTTCACGAAGTTCATATAATAGCTGGAGAATGGGATCTTTTAGTAAAAATCCGAGCTCCCTCAGCTGAAGATATAGGGAAGGTAGTCGTAGATAAGCTTAGAGAGATCAAAGGAATCGGACAAACAGTAACGATGGTTTCCTTTGTATCTATTAAAGAAGAGCTTTAATTGCACTGGGCGATGATTACCGTTCTCCTTTCTGATTTTATGATGATGCGAGGATTTTTATGAGCCCACTAAGAGAGTTTTTACCTCTTAAATTTCTTCTAAAAGAGCGTGGGATGGTGGGGGCGCGGGGATTTGAACCCCGGTCCGCGGGTTTCTCCGGGTCAGAGCTCCAAAGGCTCATCCCCAAATCAGCAAACCCGCTCGTCTTCACACCTCTGGAGCCCGCGATGATAGACCAGGCTACACCACGCCCCCATCCCATAACACTAAAGCCAACACCGATTTATAAACTTTACTATGCTGGTATCTATCGCGGAGCAAATAGCACAAAAGAAAACTTTTGTGGACTATTTAACCATTTTAGGGATTATTTGGATAAAAATTTGTTTCTAAAAGGTATGATAAACCTGGTCCTTCACTGATGCTCCATTTCCTAGGGACATTAACCTTTGGTTGGTAACACTAATATCTAGAAAGCGTTTAAAAGATGTTACCATATTGCAAATTGGTGATACAATGCTCATCCTTAACAAACTAGTAGAGGAAAGTAAAGCTGAGGAAATACTTGAGTACGCACGGGAATTTCACGGACATGTATGTCCATATGTCGCTCTTGGGATAAGGGCCTCATTGATCGCTATGAACGAACTTAGAGTTGGAAGACTTGACTATTCAGCCAGTGTAGATGAGAGCATCCTAGCAATAGTCGAGACCAACAGCTGTTTTACTGACGGTATTCAGGTTACCACAGGATGCACTCTCGGAAATAATTCCTTAATCTATTTAGATCTCGGTAAAACTGCACTAACTCTTGTTAAACGCTCAACTTGGGAGGGGGTTAGAGTATACATCGACGCTGAGAAACTCGAAAAATACTATCCGCCAGAGGCGAGAGAGCTCTTTAACAAAGTTATAAAGGAGAGAAAAGGGACTCCAGAAGAAAGAGAACACCTAAGAGAACTTTGGGAAGAGACTGCAAAGAACATGCTCCATCTTCCTAAGGAGGAATTTAAAATAGAGCAAGTTAAGATTCCCCCAATTGAACAGGCCCCTATTTTTGAGAGTATCCGGTGCTCAGAGTGCGGAGAGCTAGCGATGTCAAGGAGAATAATATACATCAATGAAAAGCCCTTCTGCTTTAAATGCGCTGAAAAAGAGTATTATGCAGTAATTGGAAGAGGAATTATCAAAATCAAAGAAAAGGAGGTAAAATGATGCAGTTTTACATCAAACCAATTGGAATAATAAAATCCCCATACAAGAGTCAACCCGAATGCCCTACGCAGGGTAGACTCTCAGAAGAAAGCTTCACAATAGAGATTCTCCCAGAGTTTGAAGATGGTTTAAAGGATATAGAAACCTGCACACACTTAATACTCCTCTACTGGCTTGACAAAGCTAGAAGAGATATGCTAATAGCCATACCCCCACATGATAAAAGGGAACACGGAGTATTTGCAACACGTTCTCCTCATAGACCCAATCCAATAGGATTTGCCGTGGTGGAGCTTATAGAGAGGAAAGGAAGAGAACTAATTGTAAAGAGATTAGACGTAGTAGATGGAACACCCGTTATCGACATTAAACCATATTCCTCAGCTATAGACTGTGTGGAAAATGCAAAGATTGGATGGTTTGAGGAGGTGAATAAAGAATGAAGAGAGGCCTTTCGATCATAGTTTTACTCGTCCTCATCTCCGGATGCTTACAAAGTCAATCAACCGAGGAAGCTACGATAATCGTGAAAGACCTCGCCGGAAGAGAAGTCGAAGTTCCGACAAGCGTTGAGCGAATAGTGGCTGTTGGCCCCGGTGCCCTGAGGATCATAGTATACCTAAACGCGACTGACATGGTAGTGGGAGTTGAGGATTGTGAAAGGCAGTGGGGTTCAGGAGGAAGGCCTTATGCCATGGCCCACCCCGAGCTTAAAGAGCTCCCAAGCATAGGCCCTGGGGGCCCTGGAAAGCTCCCTGACCTTGAAGCCTTGATAAATGTGAAACCTGACGTTATTTTCATAACCTATGTTGATGCTAAGACCGCCCAAGATATACAGGAAAAAACCAGAATTCCGGTTGTAGTGCTTAGCTATGGGATACTAACGACCTTTGAGGATGAGGAACTCTTTGAATCTATCGAATTAGCTGGAAAAATCCTCAAAAAAGAGAATAGGGCCCAAGAGGTTATTAATTTCATTAAATCAATTCAAGACGACCTCCTGAAGCGGACAGAAAATGTTGAAAGTCCAACTGTTTATGTTGGAGGAATAGGGTACAGAGGAGCCCATGGAATAGAAAGCACAAAAGCAAAATACCCACCTTTTGTTGTATTGAATGCAAAAAATGTTGTTGATGAGCTTGAGAAGGGCCATAAATTTATAGACAAAGAAAAAATCCTGGAGTGGGATCCAGAATACATCTTCATAGATGAAGGAGGATTAAGCTTAGTGCTCGACGACTACAAAAAGAGCCCCGGGTTCTATGAGTCACTGAAGGCCGTGAAAAATGGCAACGTGTATGGAATTCTTCCGTATAACTACTACGCCACAAACATCGGCACGGCCATGGCAGATGCGTACTTCATAGGAAAAGTGTTATATCCCGAGCGTTTTGAGGATGTGGACCCTGTTCAAAAGGCAAATGAAATATACGAATTCCTTGTCGGCAAGCCAGTTTACGGAGAGATGGCCAACCAGTTCGGTGGGTTTGGAAAAATAGACATCTCCACTGCTAGCGTAAAATATTCACTACCAACTTCACCGTGATGCAACATGGAGTATGAGAAATACGTTGCAAATCGAATTTTAGCCGGTCTTTTTCTCTTTATTCTCATATTTATGGTTAGTGTATTCTCCATCTCCCATGGGGGGTATAATCTTTCAATAGACGAGGCCCTCAGAGCATTGAGTGGAAGAGGGGATTATAAAGCCGACATGATAATATGGAACATTCGTTTTCCCAGAGTGCTTGCTGGAATTCTCGTAGGAGCTTCATTGGCAATCTCAGGTGCGGTTATGCAGGGTTTCCTGAGAAATCCTCTGGCAAGTCCTTTTACCATGGGGGTCTCCCACGGAGCAATGTTTGGGGCCTCTATCGCCATTCTGCTGGGAGCAGGATATTCTGAAAGTTCAGGTAAGATAATTGTGAATAATCCCTATGCAGTAGTATTATTTGCATTTCTCGGTGCAATGAGTGCAACTGCCATTATTTTACTACTTGCAAAATTGAAAGGATTAAGCCCGGAGGCCATAATACTTTCAGGAATCGCAATGAGCTCCCTTTTTGTAGCCTTGACCACACTTATACAGTATTTTGCAGATGAGCTTCAACTTGCCGCGATGATCTACTGGAGCTTTGGAGATCTCGGAAGGACAACTTGGAGGGAAAATATCATACTTGGAATAATTTTTATGGGTATTTTTATTTATTTTGTCCTGAAAAGATGGGACTTGAATGCTTCGGCACTCGGGGATGAGATTGCAAAATCTGTAGGAGTTGAGGTGGAAAAGACAAGAGTAATTTCAACATTTTTAGCAACATTTCTGACAGCTGTAAGTGTCTCTTTTGTTGGAGTAA
>QMUF01000076.1 GCA_003663525.1 Thermococci archaeon
ATTCAATACTCTTCCAAGGAGCAAAACCTGTTTTTGCTGATATTGATCCAAAAACTTACAACCTTGACCCAAACGAGGTTCTAGAGAAAATAACAGACAAAACCAAGGCTATAGTGGTTGTTCACCTTTATGGTCAACCTGCTGACATGAAGGCCTTCAAAGAAATTGCCGAGGATCACAAGCTCTACCTCATTGAAGACTGTGCTCAGGCCCATGGTGCAGAATTTGAAGGGCAGAAAGTTGGAACCTTTGGAGATATTGCAGCCTTCAGCTTTTATCCAACTAAGAACATGACTACCGGAGAGGGGGGTATGGTTGTTACAAACGACGGTGAGTTAGCAAAGAAGGTCGATTTAATAAGGAATCACGGCCAGGCGGAGAAGTACCTTCATGTTGAACTTGGTTATAACCTGAGAATGACCAACATAGCTGCAGCAATTGGAAGGGCCCAGCTCAAAAAGCTTGATGGATGGAATAAGAAGAGAATTGAGAATGCCAAGCTCTTGAGTGAGGGGATAAGCAAAATCGATGGCCTAACTCCTCCCTATGTTGATGAAAGGGTCAAGCACGTCTTCCATCAATACGTGATTAAGGTAGAGGAAGAGTTTCCATTGAATAGAGATGAACTCATGGCAAAATTAAGGGAAAAAGGAATCGGAAGCGCTGTACATTATCCGAGCCCCGTTCACCAGCAGCCTTTCTATCAAAAGCTTGGCTATCCAAAAGACATCTGTCCAAATGCCATTGAAGCCTCAAAGAAAGTGCTGAGCTTACCGGTGCATCCAGCTGTTAGTGAGGAGGACATTGATTATATAATCAATACTCTCAGGGAACTGGAGGCTCCGTGACGCCTTTTCTTTGTTTATAAAACTTAAAGAGAAAAAGTAAGGTATGTTTCTCTCTTAGGATTGATTTTGGGGGTTCCTTTTAGAGTTCATTCTTTTTCTGCTAAGTTAGATATTTCAAAGTCCTTCAAATCCCACACCAGAAAACCCTTCTCTTCTAATTCTTCTTTATTCTCGACTCTTTTTGCTACTAATCCACAATTTTTCTCCCATCCTTCCAGTCCTACAACTTCAATCTTATTCTCTAACTCCTTCAGGATTCCCTGGGCTTTTTTCTCACTCAGCTCCTTCCACTTGACTTCAACAAAAAGGGCTTTCTTTTCTCTCTTGCTCAGTGCAACAATGTCAATCTCCTCTCTCTTATACCACCAACGACCAATCTTTGTAAACTTAAATGGTAGTCTTCCTTCGCGGTTAAGTTCTATTAAAAGCTGCTTTACTATTTCTTCAAAGGCAAAGCCTACATACTGGTTGAAATCTCGTCTGAACTCCTCAAGGGCCCCATCTGGAAAACCACTTTCAATTTCTTCAAAGTAAGGTGCCACGAAACGGAACCAGAAAGCAAAGTAGAGGTCTCTGAAGCGATAAATTCCTCTCTTTGCTTTCCTTGCTATGGGGAGTTCCCTCTTTAGTATCCCCAAGTCCTCGAGTATCCTTAGATAGCGGGTTGTATTTTTGGGTTCGATAAAAGAGTGCTGAGCTATCTCATTGACGCGTGTTTTTCCTTCAGCTACTGCCTCAAGTATCGTGTAGTACGTCTCTGGTTCCCTGAACTCCTCCTCTAAGAGCTCTTTGGCCTCTCTGAATAGAAATGCATTTGGATCAAAGAAGTTCTTTTCAATTTCCTTTTCAGCACTTTTACCTTCAAAGAGCTCAAGGTATCTTGGAACACCAGAAGTCACTGCATAAATCTTCACGGCTTTCTCTGGATCTATCCCATCAAACCACTCAAAGAGATGTTTAAACTTTAAGGGCTGGAGGTTAAGTGTCGCATCACTTCTCCCATAGAGTGGACTTGAGTAATCAAAGAAGCTTCTCTTTAGAAGACCAACGGAGGAAGCTGAGAGAATAAGCATTATGTTGCTGTTGGCCAAAATTTCGTCCACTATGCTCTGGAATTCAGCCTCGACCTCAGAATATCGAAGCAAGTAGGAGAATTCGTCGAGGAAAACTATAAGCCTCTCTTTTGCCTGCGAGCCTATGAAACGGAAAGCATCTGAGAAGGTTGAAAAGTTTGGCACAGGGATGCTAAAGTACTTTCCTATCGCCCTGTTGAGCTTTGTAAGGTTGTATTCCCAGACCCTCTTCTCGAACTGAACTGTTATTGTGTTCTTGTTCGTCAAGAACTCTCTCACGAGTCTGGTTTTGCCTATCCTTCTTCTACCAGTAACAAGTACAAGAGTGAAGCCTCTCCTACTGTAAAGTTTTTCGAGGGTTTCAAGCTCTTCTTTTCGGTTTACAAATTTTCGAATTTTCATAATATAATCTTAAGTCGAAATTATATAAAAAGATTTTGCTGGATGCCACTCAAAGAGGATACCCTTTGAAAACCTCATCTTTCAGGAGAGGGACTCAGTTAAGCTGAATGTGAGAGGTGTTTGTGCATCAGATAATATTCCTAGCATAAGATTGTAATAACTAACAATAGTGCTTATATATCCTAACTTCTCAAAAAAGAACATCGATTGAAGATGATCTATCATTGTTTATGGAAGGTGATCAAAATGCTTCGCGTTGGTGTCGTTGGTGTTGGAAACATGGGGAGACATCATGCAAGGATTTATTCTGAGTTGTCTAAGGAAGGAAAGATAGAATTTGTTGGAGTGGCTGATGCTAACTTAGAGAGGGCTAAAGAAGTCGCTTCTCAATTTAAAACAAAGGCTTTTGGAGATTACAAGGAACTGATAGGGAAAGTTGATGCTGTGAGCATTGCTGTTCCAACTTCTCTTCACAAACAAGTTACTTTGGAGTTTATTGAAAACGGTGTCAGTGTTTTGATAGAGAAACCAATAGCCGAGAGCATTGAGAGTGCTCAGGAAATAATAAGGGCAGCGAAGAAGAATAATGTCACCTTAATGGTTGGACATGTGGAAAGGTTTAATCCCGGTGTTCTAAAGTTGAAAGAGATTTTGGATGAGAATTTAATTGGAAAAGTTGTTACCCTCACTGCCAAGCGTGTTGGGCCTTTGCCTCCACAAATCAAGGATGTTGGCGTAATAATAGATTTAGCGGTTCACGACATTGATGTCATGAGCTTTTTAGTTGGGAGAAATGTGAGGAAAGTTTACACTAGGGCTGGAAGTGCGAAGAATCCCCTTGAACTTGAGGATTATGCGATAATAATGCTTGATTTTGAAAACGCCACGGGAGTAGTGGAGACCAACTGGCTTACTCCCCATAAGGTTAGAACCCTTAGTGTGGTTGGGACTGAGGGCATAGCGGAATTGAATTACATAACCCAGAAGCTCATATTATACAATCATGAATGGGTTAAAGAGGCGAAAGTGCAGTTTAAAGAGCCTCTGAGGAATGAGCTTGAACATTTCATTGAGTGTGTTAAAAAGAAAAAGAAACCATTGGTAAATGGAGAAGAGGGACTTCATGCTCTGGTGGTTGCCATAAAAGCTTTAGAGAGTGCCAATAAGGATGAAGCAATAGATGTGGAGTTCACATAACTCAATTTTTAAGGTCTAATAGAACAAGTGAGGGACACCGTATGATCCGGAGGCCTCAGTGAAGTTTCGCTCTGAGGCAGGGCCCGTATCTTCACTCATAAACCTCACAACTCTGGGTAAGTTGTCAGATTTACGGTTAGATATGAACTCTGGATCAGGGTGAAGCTTTCGCTTCGGTCCCTTCCCACACAGTGCCCCTCATTATACAGTTGGTTTTGAAGTATATAAACATTATTGTTTGATAAATTTTATTTAAATCAAATTTTAATTTGAAATTCTACCCAAAATTATTTTATAAAAGTAAGCTCGTGAGCCAAGTATCAAAGTTTGGATAGTGCCCTCTCATCTAGCATTATTAGTTTACCTGTTAAGAAGAAAACTGATCCTCGCCCTTAAGAGAGTGAGGAGGCCAGTCATGATTTCCTCCATAGGTAAACTCCAATAATTGAGAGTATTACAATAATAAGCCAAGTATTCAACACTTCCTTTTTCATTGAAGGTAGTAATATTAACCCCTGGTCTATTTTCCTTCCAATCTCCACTATCCAAGCTTAAAGCAATCAAGGCATATGCATGACCATCAAAGCTCAAGCTTTTCTCATTACTAAGCAAAAATTCAACTCCCTTTTAAATCCACTATAACCAGTTTTGTTCCTTAAATACAACCAAATTAATACTATTGAGGTATATATCATGATTCCATGAGCCATCCAGCTTAGGGAGAAACATTGTGTAATAAACTCTAGTTCCCACCACTTGTGGAGTTGTATATCCCCTCCAGATTCACAGCCAGAATTGCCCTTTAATAAACATAAAGATTAAAATATTTAAAGCTTGAGAGTTACATGTTAATGGTGATGAGGGCTTGGCTTCCCCAGTTTCCAACAAATACACCCCGGGTGGCATTTGTTCGCCCTCCCGGGCCCAAGAATTAGAGGATTGAATCCAATTCTCTGCCCTTCATTTACCCCCACTCCTAAAGACTTGGAGTATGCATTTAGTAAAAACCTAAAATCGTATTCAAAAACCCTTCAACTTGGTCAACAAGTAAAAATAAAAAGGGATGCTAGAAAGTCATAACTTTCCCAGAGTGGAGTTTCTCAAAGTCTTTTCCAAACTCATTTGCAAACATGTTTTCTGCCTTGAGCCCTGTGCAGTGCCCAGTGTAAACCTTTTTAACCCCCATCTTCTTAAGAGCATTTACTGTATTTTGGATTCTTTCATCTTCTGCATCTACTAAGTGGAATCCTCCTATAACAGCATATACCTGATCAATTCTGCTTATTTTGGTGGCTTTTTGAGCCATGCTAACTATTCCAGGATGAGAGCATCCTCCAATAACGATTAAGCCTTTTTTGGTATTTATTGCAAGTCCTATCTCATCCTCGACCTCATCCGGAACTAACCTTCCCTTTTCAAGCTTGTATAGACCGATAGTAACTTTTTTCTCAAATTCAACTTTCTCTTCCTTTGTAATTTCTCCAAGAGTGAAAACCCCTGGCATTAAATGTATAGGATCTCTACTCAAGATCCATGTACCTCCAAGTTTTTCAATTTCCTCCTTTGAGCCACCCCTCAGAGGTGGGATTCCGGCATACATAAACTCTGGGTCCGTGGCAAAACTCACTTTAAAGATGTTTGGATGTGCGAATACTGGTATTTCTTTATTTATCTCCTTCATAATACCCAGCAGGCCCCCTGTGTGGTCAAAGTGGTTATGAGAAAGGACAATCATGTCTATGGTTTTTGGATTAATGTTTAAAAGCTTCATATTGAAAAGGATTGGTTCGGCGTAGGATGCAGTATCGAAGAGTATTCTTCGCTTGGCATCGTTGCTCTCAACTTCAATTAAAAAGGAAACCCCGTGTTGCGCCCAAAATGGACTGTTATATCCGGCATAGTCCTCAGCCAATGTATAAACTTTTAACTTGTCCACTTTTCCAAGGTTCATATTTCTCATCTCCACTTAATATTCACTCTAAGTACCTTCCTCTGGGCCATTCCCTTATTAATGTCGTTACCTCCTCTTTGTTTTGAGATACTCTTATGTAGTATATTAAGAGACCTATTGCCAACCATACTCCAAAGTATGCTAAAGGCCTAGCACCCTGCAGGATAAAGAAGTAGACGGAGATTGCCAAACCAATTGCGGGAAATATTAGCTTCCAGCCTTCTAGTTTAAAGAACTCAGTTTTCTCATACATATCTGGGTACTTCTTTGGAAGGAAGAATATACAAAGATGGAACATTATCCACTCAAATAAAAATGCTGCAACTACAATTTCTGCCACCAATTCGATTGTTCCAGTCACTATGAGGAAGATAGCTATTGCATCGCCAATTATTAGGGCAACGTGAGGTATTCCATATTTGTTTATTTTGTGCAGACCTGGGACTATTTTATCTCTGGAAAGTGAAAAAGCTACTCTTGCGGCGGTCGCTTGCTCTCCATTATGTGAAGTGAGAATTGCTGCCCATGCTACTAGGATTATGAATATAACACCAAAAGAACCCATGAACTTAGAGGCTGCACTAGCATAAGGGGCTTCTGCACTTGCAAATTCATCCCAGGGGAGCACTCCCACGCACACAAAGCTTGAGACCACATATAGCACTATGGGTATTAATGTGCCTAATAACACGGCTTTAGGCAATACTGAAGGAGTTTTAACTTCTTCTCCAATGTCCGTGGCAATGGTAATCCCAGCATATGCAAATATGAGTAGAGATGCTGCTTTTAACACTCCTCCCCATCCAAGCGGAGATCCCAGCTTTAAATAGGAAACATGGATGTGGGGAAGCCCCCATAAGCTGAATGCGAGGATTCCAAATACTAAAAACAGAAACAGCACATCTTGGACTTTTGCTACTACTTTTACTCCTAGGTAATTGATCACGAAAAACACTATGGTTATCAACACAGCCCCTGCAGCTATGGACATTCTCCAGCTAACTCCGGGGAGTGCGTTTAGATAATTTACAAATGCTTGGGCTGTTATAGCAACGGGGCCAATTATTGCAAGCCACATTGCCCATCCAGTTAAGAAACCCAAAACAGGATGAAGAATCCTTGATGGGTAGACGTAGCTTCCCCCCTCTACTGGATAAAAGGTTGATAAGGAGGCTGTTGTAATTCCAATTAGGATTACCGGGACTGCTCCGATCAAATAAGAGACCCATACTAACGCTCCAGCATATTTGGCTGCGATTCCTGTTATAATAAAAAGTCCTGCTCCTATTACAATCCCTGCAACTATAGAAGTAGCATCTAAAACTCCTAATTCTTTTCTAAGTTGCTTTTTTTCAACCATCCTTGCCACCTCAAATTAAGAGGTAACATCAATATTTTGTTTGATGTTATTCTATTTAAGGTTTGCCTAATCTCTTAAGGTTTACCTAAAGTTATAATTAATCTGGGAGGAACTATTCTTTGAGTCAAGGTATGCCTTGAACTATTACTATTCAGTCTTGATCTTTTTCGCGCTGGTGTTTGATTGAGGGCCCGGGTGAGGATAAGATTGTTGAAAGTGTTGTTGCGTCACACTTGGCCAGAAAGTACGAGGTTGGTTACTGGAGGAGTGAGGGCGAAATTGATGTGGTAACAAAAGGTGGTATTGGCTTTGAAGTTAAGTG
>QMUF01000077.1 GCA_003663525.1 Thermococci archaeon
GACTATTAAGTGTTAGACTCAAACTTTTTATATTTTTAGGTAGACCTAATTCAGGTGGTAAGTATGAAAAAAGTTGATCGTTTGAGATTTGGAACTGCGGGAATTCCAATCTCAACTCCCAAACCTTCCACTCTCACAGGAATAGAACAAGTCAAAAAGCTCGGATTGGATGCTATGGAACTAGAATTTGTTAGAAGAGTGAATCTAAAACCGGAGACGGCAAGGAAAATTAAATATGTGGCCCAGAAAAATGACGTTCTTCTAACAGCACATGCACCGTATTATATTAATTTAAACGCAACTGAGAAGGCTAAGAGAGAAGCAAGTAAAAATAGAATAATTCAAAGCGCTGAACGGCTTCATGAAGCTGGAGGATGGAGTGTGGTCTTCCATGCGGGATATTACCTTAACCAAGAGCCGTCTAAAGTCTATGACACAATAAAAAGTGAGATAAGAGATATCGTAACAACCTTACAGGATAAAGGAGTTAATGTGTGGATTCGGCCAGAACTTACTGGAAAACCAACTCAATTTGGAAGTCTTAACGAACTTATACAGATGAGTCAAGAAGTAGAACAAGTCTTGCCAGCAATAGACTTTGCGCACTGTCATGCTAGAAATAAAGGGAAATATAACAGCACAGAGGAATGGAGAGAAATGCTTTCATTACTCGAAGAGGGATTAGGCCGGGATGCTTTGGATAATATGCATATACACATAAGCGGCATAGAGTACTCTGATAAAGGGGAAAGAAATCACTTAAACCTTCAAGAAAGTGATATGAAATGGGAAGATCTTCTGAGAGTTCTTAAGGAGTTTAAGGTCAAAGGTGTTGTAATAAGTGAAAGTCCAAATATAGAAGGAGACGCCTTACTCATGAAGAAAAAATATGAAGAGATTAAAGTCTAGAAAGAGAGTTCACGAGGAATTCTAAAAATATTTCAATATCTTCCATTTTGTTGTACAAGTGCGGTGATGCCCTTATACCATAGTGTCCTAACGCACCTCTATGGCTGACTTTTATTCCTTCTGCAAGAATCCTCTGGTAAATCTCCTCTTCTTTTTCATAACTTAAACCGGTTTTGATTGTTATTATTGCTGATTTCTCCCAGTCTTCCCCGCCTATAATTTCCAGGCCAAGGCCCAAAATCTCGTCTTTGATTCTTCCTGCAAGATTGGTGTTGTGTCTTTCAATCTTCTCAATGCCAATTTCATTTATAACTTCCAAAGCTCCCCACAATGTAGTGGCAAGAAGATACGGTGGGCCACCTCCAAAATCAAATTTTCTAGCATCATTTCTAAAGTCAAAGTTACCCCATGGATCTTTCTCGGGCATGCCCCACCATGAAGACCATTCTCCCACTGGGGATTTCATGTTTAACAAACCTGCTATTGGGGAGGCTTCTTCTATGAGAGCATTTGAAACGTACATAAGTCCAGAGCCTACGGAGGGATTTAAGAGCCACTTTTCTCCTCCCGCAATCACGGCATCAACACCCTCCTTCTCAGGATAGAGGATCAGGTTTCCTAGATGCTGCACAGCATCCACTATAACCCACGCTCCATGTTCATGAGCAATTCGGGAGAGCTCTCTCAGGTTCATCCTCTGGCCAGAGATCCATTGAACACTGCTTCCGATTATCGCAAAGGTATTATCATCTACTAGCTTTTCTATGTCTTCAAGATAGTACCAGCCATTTCTGTTCTTGATGACTCTAAGTTCAAGATTGTACCGTTGGCCATAACTTTTTAAAAGACAAGAGAGAGAAGGAAACTCCATGTCAAAGGAGATAATATTCATACTTTTTTTCGGTTCTATGGAAAGAAGTAACCTCCTTAAACCTTCCGTTGTTTGAATCGTTAGCGTTAGGTTTTCTCTATCTGTACGTAGGAGTCTTTTTCCTTCCTCAAGGACGTTTTCCATAATTTCTTTGTCCAGAAAATCCACCGAATCAACGCCTTCTCTAAAATCTGTAAGATACGATAGAAAATCCATGCTTCGTTTAAGGGCGGTTAGTGGCAGAAATCCCGCACTTGCAGTGTTTAGATATGCCCTAAAGTTCCTTAAGCCAGGGAACAAATGTTTAACATTCATTTTTTCCACCTCAACCTTTCTCTAATCGTCCATATTTCTTCATTATCTTCAATAAGTCCTCCTTTGGTAAAGCATGACGGATGTGATTATCTCTCCCGGTCATCGCCTTTGCTTGGAGGAGGGAGTTGATTATCGCCTCCTCAACGGTTTCAGCAGTTGCTTTGAAAAGAGGGGACAAAACATTATCAGGAGTGCTTTTTATGTCAATAATTTCTTTCTGGTGATGTTTTATTCTCTGGGCAGTTGAGAAGGCAAAAATTATATCCCCACTTCCGTTGTATGCATAACCTCCCGTTCTGGCCAGTCCTATGACTCCCCTTTTGGCAACTCTGTAGAGCTGTCTTGCTGTTAAAGGAACATCTGTAGCGATGACTATTATTATGCTTCCTTTTCCTTCTCCCCCTTTTCCCGGCCAGTCTCTTAACTCCAGACCTGCTGGAACTCCAGCTATTGTCAAGTCTTCCCTCTTGCCAAAGTTGCTCAAAACAAGAGCACCAGTGGTATATTTCCTTCCTTCTATCTCCACTACTCTTGAAGAAGAACCAATCCCGCCTTTGAACTCAAAAGCACTCATCCCTATTCCAGCTCCAACAGCACCTTCATCAAAATCCGCTTTAGCGTTCTTGAGTGCCTCAAAAATATGCTCTTTTTTCACATGTTTTCCTCTAATATCGTTTAGGTATGAATCATTGCACTCCATAACCACTGGGTTAACAGAACCTGTGGAAACTCCGATGTCTTCATTTTGCTCGAGTATGTATTCTACGAGAGCATCTGCAGCAGTGCCAACGGCAAGTGTATTGGTAAGGATTATTGGAGTCTCTAGAGTTCCAAGCTCTTTAACCTGGATTAGCCCAATCGGCTTTGCATAACCATTCATGACAAAGACATTTGCTAACAGTTTTTCTTTGTATATGTTTCCTTCATGAGGAAGTATAGCTGTTACTCCAGTCCTTACTGGGCCTTTACCAGGTATAAGCTTTCCTTCCCCTTTGATTAGACTTACATGTCCAACTTTTACTCCTTTCACATCGGCAATTGAGTTCTTCTTTCCATGCTTAAAAACACCAACCTTAATACCAAGCTCAGGGGCCTTCATAATTTGCACCGAAAATAGTTGGTTGGATCAAATAAAAACTATTCCACAACAACTGTCTTCCCACCCTAAAGGGTGAGTCTTCAAATAGAAACATATAAGTACCTTCTAAGGAAATTTTCAGTTGGTGAGTAAAATAGAAGGTTGGAAAGAGAAGTTGGGTATGATTCACATCTACACTGGCAATGGAAAAGGGAAAACAACCGCTGCTTTAGGCTTAGGATTGAGAATGCTGGGTAGTGGTGGCAAAGTTATCATGATTCAGTTTCTAAAATCGCCTAACGTTTATGGAGAACAAAAGAAGGGCCAAGAGTGTGGGATAGTAGTAGAGTCTTATGGATTGCCAAGATTTGTCCACGAAAAACCAGAACCTGAGGAGATTAAAGCCGCTAGAAAGGCCTTGGAAAGAGCCAGAGAGGTCGTTAAAAATGGAGAATGGGATCTTGTAATCCTTGATGAGATATGTGTAGCCTTAGGATTTGGAATGATAGATGTTGAAGATGTTAAAGCAATCTTAAAAGAGAAAGCCCCACACACAGAAGTTGTTTTAACAGGGCGCTACTGTCCTGAAGAACTTTTTGAGCTTGCAGACTATGTAACATTGATGAAAGAAATCAAACATCCATATCAAAAGGGCATATTGGCTAGAAAAGGTATTGAATACTGAAAACACCGAAAAGGTTTTAATAGTCAAGATTCAATATATGCTCGGAAAAATTTTAGTTACCGATTCTTATTAAATTGGAGGTGGAGAAAATGAGGAACGTAGAAGTGAGGATTCAACAAATTATCCAGGTTCTGAAGGAACAAGTTGTTCAAGATACTATTGTCCCCAGAAATATAAGAAGGGCCGCTGAAAGAGCTATAGAAAGTTTAATGGATACTAGCAAGGATCCGACTGTAAGAGCTGCTGATGCGATTGTCATTCTTGAAGAAATTAGCGAAGATCCTAACATGCCAATGCACACAAGGACAATAATATGGGAAGTCCTAGGGGCTTTAGAACAGGTTAAGTGATTCAAATGCCTTTTTCTTTTAGATACCACAGCTTTGCACTTTCTTCTACTAATTCTGTTTTATAATATGCCTCTCTCAGACTTTTTCCCACAGTCACTATCCCATGATTCTCCATAATAACTGCATCATACGCCTCTAGATATTTCGCTGTTTCTCTAGCTAATTCCCAACTCCCTGCAGGTTTAAATGGCACAATAGGAATCTTTTTTAGATAAACCTCTGCTTCAGGCGTCATTATTGGAAGCTCCTCTTCGACTAAGGTTGAGACCACTATAGAATAAGGAGGGTGCAAGTGAGCAATTGCTCTAATATCTTTCCTCAGCTTGTATACTTCTACATGGAGTTTCCATTCGGAAGATGGCCTTATAGAGCTTAAAGAATTACCTTCAAAATCCATCATTGCAATTTGGGTTCTAGTGAGCTCATTCATTATGGAGCCCGTGGACTTTATGAATATCGTTCCATTGAATAAAATACTGAAGTTTCCCCCAAAAGCTGCAGTAAGCCCTCGCTCATGGGCCAATTTTGAGTATTTGACAAGCATATCCTTTACAAGCTTGCTCATTCTTTCACCACCTTTACTCCAAAACCACAGGAATCACAATAAGCCACTTTTTCATGCCATAACAACTCTTTTGCTCCGCAAATAGGACAGTAATCCGTTTTATTACTTTCCTCCCATTTTTTATACGTGCTTTCATCTATTACAAGAAAAACTTCTCCTTTCTCCTTCTCGAAATGTCCCAAAACAGGGCTGCTTTTTAATTTGAATGTCTTAGCATCAATTATTATGGGTTCAACTCCTATATTTCCTTCAAACTCAAGTTCATTTGCAGGCACTATTTCAACAATGTACGAATCAAGGGTTTTGTCATGATAAATCATGAGCTCCATAGCATCGCTTAAGTCCCCACTTGAAGAGATTATGTCAATAGTGAGGTACTCTCTGGAAGACAAAACTAGCACAAGAACATGTCTGGACTTAAACAATGCTAACTCTCTGTCCAAACATGATTTTTCAAGTCCTAGATCCGTTAGAATCTTCCTTACTGTTTCGGCATCGGGGAGTGTTTTCTCCCGTATGATGTGTTCTTTAATCCTATCAGTGAGAGGCATTGCGAGCATTATAGGTTCATATATTATCATCGATACCACCATAAAGAAGTCGAGATGTTTGCTTTTTAGGATTTTGTTCGAGAGAGGTTAATCAAATATATGCAAAGGAATACTAGAATTCTGTAAAGGGAGCTAAGAATGGTGCGGGGGGAGGGATTTGAACCCTCGAACCCCTACGGGAGTGGATCTTGAGTCCACCGCCTTTGACCAAGCTCGGCAACCCCCGCGCGTTTTATGGGGTTCATTTTTTATACATTGCATTGGTTTTAAAAAGATTATGGTTCTTATAATTATGTGTTTTATGTAAAAACTTCCAACTTTTAACTTATTCTTCCTTTAAGATGGTGATTTCAATAGAGACAAGAAGACAGGACATTTTCCTTTTCCATACACCATATAAAAATTGTTAAATAAAATGAATACCTAACACCATAAGATGAATAATAAAGGAGGCAACCACTTTGTCTAAGGATACTTCAAAAATAAAACTCATAGCAGGAGTAGTTATACTATTGATTCTTCTCTCTTTTAGTGCATGGTACTTTACAACCAGAACAAAAGGTGAGACAAAAGAGCCGCTGCCGACTTTAACAACCTCAACCCCCTCTCCCACTACCACTACTACAACATCCCAAACCACTATAGAAACCACAAGCACAAGCACCACTACGACTACAACTGCTATAGAAACTACTACTTCTTTACCTGAGAGCACCTGCCCCACTACTTGGAGATACATATTCAAAGAAGCCTTAAAATGTGGATTAAGTTCAAATGAACTAACAAAGATCTCCTATCTTGCAATAGAGTTAAAGGGCCAAACCGTACAGGAAAGTGCGTGGGACATTCTAGAATGGCTTCAGAATAACATCGAATATGATCATTACAAAGCCTCCCTCCCAGCTCCAATAATACAAATTTCTGAAAATGGCACTATTATTGGGGTTACAGGAGGAGAAGGAACAGAAATCCAAACCCCATATGAGACTATCAAAAAAGGGAAAGGAATATGTACAGATTACACAATCTTAACGCTAGCTCTACTGCTAGAAATGGACTATTCCCCAGTATATGCATTTGAAATTAACTTTGAAAACTCAAGTACAAAACATACAACGGCAGCAATTAAAATCGATGGCGAATACTTCCTTTTGGATCAAAATTTGCCTCCCATGGATCTGGGCACATATTACAATAAATGGGCCATTTATAGGGAAGAAAAACTGCTTATTTCAAATGCCACAGTGTATGAAATACAAAAAAGTGGCGAAAACCTCACAATAAAGATAATTGGAATAATGCTTGCTGAAGACTTCAAGAATAAAAATTATGACTTCACATCAGCAAACCTAGCAGTAATGGCAAACGATCTGATGGAATTATTTCTCGAAAATTATCCAAACCTAAGCAGGGATTTCTACATCTCTGATATTGATAAAAAAGTTCATCTTCCATATGGCTATGCAAATAGAAGCACTTGGAAGCTTGAACTGCCTAATTTCATAGATTATTACACCCCCGCATTTCACACAGAATTTGTGAAGTACTTTTACAGAAGATTCACAGAAAACCCAGAAGTTGTCAAAGATTTATCCAAATTTAACCGCTTATGGATCCGAGTGGAGAGGGATCAAAATACACTTAGAATTGTGCTAAACTTGGCAGAAAGAATAGAAAGTTAAGTTCTTTTATTTAGTTATTTAAAGAATTTATCTCTCTAACTTTTTGACACCCTCTTTTGTGCCAACCAAAACAATATCAGCAATATCTGCAAAGATCCCGTTTTCCAC
>QMUF01000078.1 GCA_003663525.1 Thermococci archaeon
ATTTTTATGTTATCAAAGGTCTCTGTTATTTCTTCTATCTTTCCATCGTGATTCCCCTTTGTAATAACGGTTTTAAACTCACTAATTTCGGAAAAGAATTCAATTAGGAGCTTCTTAGTGAACGCTTCCAATCCAATGGATTCTTTAACATCTCCTAGAATAATAAGTAAATCGGGATTCTTTGACTTTATAAAATTCGCAAGGGACTTTTCAAACCTTGTCCTGATTCTTAAACCTCTTGAAAGTTCGAATGCTATGTGAAGATCTGCTAATACGAGAGTTTTTCCAAGAGAAGTCTCAAGGTCAAGGGAAAGTTCTTCATAAAGTGGAAAAATCTCCATTGTTACCACTCAAAAAGGGGAAGGTGTAAAGATAAGGAAAGGATATCAAATAAGCCCTCTCTCCTTCTTTCTTTGTCTCTTTAATCTCCTAATTCTCTTTTTTATCCATTTCCATCTCATTCTTCCTTTCTTTTTCCATTTCCTTGGTCTTCTCTTCATGATCATCACCTCAATAATCGTTCCAGACTAAGCTCACTTTGCTTGGTTTTTAAGCTTTTCCATCAAAAGAAATTAGATTGTAGTAAAAACAAAAAGAACAAAACAAGGGGGTTTGAAAGGGATTTTGACTAATCAGATCTTTTTCTTTATTTCAAATATCTACCAGGAATTTAGAGCCGTTATACCTTATAAAAAGCTTTGAACTTATGGTTTATTGCCATTGTGATGTTTTTAGCAAACTTTTATGCAAACGAAGAATAATGTAATCTTTGAATTATATTAGAAGCCTTAAAAGATGTGTATTTGGATTCAGTGAATTATATTTTGAAATGTTGCATTTCAATACGGGAGATAGCTTTCGATAAGTTATTAACCATCCAACCCATACATCCAATGGGGAGACAAATGAAGATCGGGTTTATCCAAATGGAACCGAAGCTTTTGGATCTAAATGCTAATTTAAGCAAAGCTGAAACACTGATAAAAGATGCTGCAAAACAAAATGCTAAGTTAATTGTATTACCAGAGCTTTTTGACACGGGATATAATTTTGAAACTAAAGAAGAAGTGGAAGAAATAGCTCAGCAAATTCCAGATGGGGAGACGACCCAATTTCTAATGGACCAAGCAAAAAAGCATGATATGTTTATAGTGGCTGGAACTGCGGAAAAAGATGAAAAAGGGAAACTTTATAATTCTGCCGTAATAGTAGGCCCAATAGGAGGGGGTTATATAGGGAAGTATCGCAAGGTTCATCTATTTTATAGAGAGAAGCTCTTCTTTGAGCCTGGAGACTTGGGGTTTCATGTATTTAACATTGGGATTGCTAAAGTTGGAGTAATGATATGTTTTGACTGGATTTTTCCAGAGGCCATGAGAACTCTTGCTCTTAAAGGAGCTGACATAGTTGCACATCCTGCAAACCTCGTTCTGCCCTACGCACCAAAGGCCATGCCAATAAGGAGTCTTGAAAACAGGGTGTTTAGCATAACCGCAAATAGAATCGGAGAGGAGAGGGGGTTGAGATTCATAGGAATGAGTCAGATAAACTCGCCAAAAGCAGAGATCCTGCTCAGGGCAAGCGAGAACAAGAAGGAGGTTGGGGTAGTGGAAATAAACGTGGAGGAAGCAAGGAATAAAAAGCTCAACGAGTTCAATGACCTGTTTAAAGATAGAAGACCTGAATATTATATTTCCTGAGTCCAAAGGGGGTGCAGAATGAGGAGGCTCTTCGAAGATGGTGAGATGGTAAAAGAACATCCTTTACTTGCTCAAGAAATTACTCAGAGAAAAATAGACAAAGACACTTTAAATAAATTACTAGAGCGAATTAAAGAAGGCGATCCCTCAACAAGAATTAGAGCACTTCGAATATTGAATGAAACGGTTGCTAATGCAGATATAGAACAACGAAAGAAATTTTTAGAAGAAGGTTTGGAGATACTACTAGAGAATCTCTTTGATGAAAATCAAAGAATCCAAGAACTAGCCCTGAGAGTGCTGGAATCACTAATAAAGGGAATATCACTACCAGTTAACGCTTCCTTAAAAATTTTTGAAACAATTAGCATTCCACGCATACTAGAGAATGATTTTGTATTCCTACAGCTTGTGAATACATTCAAAGCTTTAAAGTTCATAAAACCCCATCCGTCTATTTTAAACTACCTTACTGAAATGACGCTCTCAAGAGACGATAGAGTACGAGTCTTAGGAACATGGGGCCTCTGGAGGTTTTTGAATTCTACTAGAAATATCGAATCAACAGAAATTCTGGAAGGGATTTTATCAAAGATCCCCAGTCTATTAGAGAGTAAGGATGAAACTGTAGTGGAAGTTACACTTGAACTTATCAAAGAGATTGCAACAAGATACCACGATTCTGGTGAGATTATCAAAAGATCTTTTGCATGGATAAAAGCTATGAAGGAGGCTAGAAAATCCGGCAGCTGGCTTATAAAAAGCGAACTGAAGAAAACTATTAACTACCTCACTGAACTCATTCGTAATTACTATCGTATAAACATAAACGAGACATTTAAAGTGTTAAAAGAGCTGATTAATGAGGAGAGATATGAAGATGCAATAACTCTAGCAGGAATAATAGGCAATGAAGATATTCTCAAATGGGTTTCTCATAAGATAAAAGAAAGGGAGATGGAAAAAGAAAGAGAGATTGAAAGCCTTCCTAGAGTTGTAGGGGGCCCTAAATATTTCACTACCTCTCCGAATTCAAAGGAGAAAACAATTTATATGCCCCATTTAAGATCTCTAACACTTAGAAAAAAGACTGTTGGAGAGGATGGAAATGCAAAGAGGACATCTAGTAAATTTGAATCAAACAAAATGAAAAAAGATTTTTCAAACATCATGACAAAATTAAGGAGCAGTGATCGTGCAGAAATTATAGATGGACTCTGGGAACTTTATGAATTTTCTAATGAGATAAATTCTCAGAATGTGAAGGAGTTTAAACTTTTTGTTCCTGAACTGCTTAGAATTTTCTCCTCCACAAATAATGAATGGGTAGTAGATAAAGTTGCAAAAATTCTCGCAAAAATATTAAGTGTCCTTCCAAATTCACAAGAAGATATAGACAATATCGCCAAATTCTTGTTTTTAGAAGACAAAGACAGAATGAGAGTTCTAATTTTCTTTAAATATTATCTAAAAAACAAGTGGGATAAGAATGCATGGGAATTGATATTAAAACATTTGTCCCGATTACTTACAAAAAAGAAAACTGCAACGTGGGCATTGGGAATCATAGAAACTATTATTGATACTATCCCACCAGAGGAAACGGGGAGATTATGGGAATTGATGGCGATTTTAGAGGATCTAAAATCCAAAGTGCCAGAAATCGTGGAAAGAAGGATAAATATTCTGATTGAAGAAATAAACAAAAAATTAAAAGAGCAAAGAAACATAAGAATTAATGTAAAATCGGAATGATGAGTCTGGAGCCCCCTGAGTGATGAGGAAGTTTCGCGGGGCTGACCGTAATGATAAAAAGAATGCTTTGTAAGGATCTATATAAGGAGATAGAAAGATTGGAGCGCTCCATTATCGAATTGGAGGAGCAGATCATTGAGTTAAAGACTCAGCTTAATATGAAAACTGAGGAGGCTACAAGCCTCTATATTGAAAATCAAAACTTAAGACATAAGGTAGAAATGTTGGAAAAGACTCACAAACAGCTCATTGAGATGCTTAAAAAAATGAAAGTGCCTTTTGTCGTTGTGGATGAGGATGAGTTTGAAGACGTGGAAGTTGGCAAGTAATTCTGCATAATTTATGAAGTCTCCTTCAGACAAAGACTTTTTAATATGAAAAGCAACTTTTAGGTAGACTAAAGGATGGTGATGATCATGGACATGAGCACAAGGATGTTCAAAGAGGAGGGCTGGATAAGAAAGACTTGTAAAGTATGTGGAAAACCTTTCTGGACGGTAGATCCGGATAGAGAGACATGTGGAGATCCTCCATGTGACGAGTATGAATTTATAGGTAAACCAGGTATTCCAAGGAAATACACGTTAGAAGAGATGAGAGAAGCTTTTCTAAGTTATTTTGAAAGAAACAATCATGGAAGGGTTAAAAGATACCCGGTACTCCCAAGATGGAGAGATGATGTTCTTTTAGTGGGTGCTAGTATCATGGATTTCCAGCCTTGGGTCATAAGTGGAGAAGCTGACCCCCCTGCAAATCCTCTCACAATCTCTCAACCCTCAATAAGGTTTACTGACATTGATAACGTTGGAATTACTGGCAGACACTTCACGATATTCGAGATGATGGCCCATCATGCATTTAATTATCCAAACACTCCTATATACTGGATGGATGAAACTGTTGAATATGCATATGAATTTTTCACCAAAGATTTGGGAATGAAAGGTGAGGACATAACCTTTAAAGAAAATCCATGGGCGGGAGGAGGAAATGCAGGTCCAGCTTTTGAAGTTCTTTACAGAGGATTAGAGGTAGCTACATTAGTTTTCATGCAATACAAATTGGCCCCACCCGATGCAGATCCTTCTCAAATAGTGGAGATTAAGGGAGACAAATATGTTCCAATGGATACAAGAGTTGTTGATACTGGATATGGCCTTGAAAGATTAGTTTGGATGAGCCAGGGGACCCCAACAGCTTATGACGCTGTTCTTGGTTATGTTGTTAAACCTCTGAAGAGAATGGTTGGAATTGATAAAATAGACGATAGGATTCTTATGGAAAACTCTAGATTGGCTGGAATGTTTGATATAGAAGATAGGGGAGATTTAAGAGTGCTAAGGGAAACAGTTGCTAAAAATGTAGATATAGCTCCGGATGAGCTAACAAGGCTTGTCAGGCCGTATGAGTTAATCTACGCAATAGCGGATCACACAAAGGCCCTAACATTTATGTTAGCTGATGGGGTTATTCCATCAAATGCTAAAGCTGGTTATTTAGCTAGATTACTCATAAGAAAGAGTATAAGACACCTTAGAGAATTAGGTCTACAGATTCCACTTAGTGAGATAGTAGCAATGCACATAAAGGAACTTCACAAGACATTCCCAGAGTTCAAGGAAATGGAAGATGTTGTCCTTGATATGGTAGAGGTGGAGGAAAGGAAATATGCTGACACATTGGACAGGGGTAGTGACCTTGTCAGGAGGGAAATTGAAAGACTTAAGAAGCAGGGAGTTGGAGAGCTTCCACTGGAGAGGTTAATGCTTTTCTACGAGAGTCATGGTTTAACCCCTGAGATTGTGAAAGAAATAGCTGAAAAAGAGAGCATGACAGTTCACATTCCGGATAATTTCTATAGTCTCATTGCTAAAGAAGCCGAAAAGGGTAGTAAGGAGGAAGAGGAAAAGAAAATAGTAGATTTTGAGCTTGTTCAAGATTTGCCAGACACTAGAACTTTGTATTATGAAGAGCCACTCATGAAAGAATTTGACGCTAAAGTGCTTGGAGTAATGGAAAATTGGGTGGTTTTAGATGCAACGGCCTTTTACCCAGAAGGGGGAGGGCAACCCTGTGACTTAGGAGAGCTGAACGGTGTTGAAGTCTTAGATGTCCAAAAAGTTGGAAAGATAATCCTCCACAAGGTGAAAGAACCTGAAAAGTTCAAGGAAGGGGGAATTGTCCATGGAAAGATTAACTGGGAGAGAAGAATACAACATATGAGGCACCACACTGGTACTCACGTCCTTATGGGAGCTCTTGTTAGAGTCCTCGGAAAACATGTCTGGCAGGCAGGTTCCCAATTAAACACTGATTGGGCCAGACTAGACATAGCCCACTATAAACGGGTAAGTGAAGAGGAACTTAAGGAGATAGAGCTCTTGGCAAATAGAATTGTGATGGAAGATAGAGAAGTAAAGTGGGAATGGCTACCAAGAACGGAGGCAGAGCAGAGGTATGGCTTTAGACTCTATCAAGGTGGAGTTGTACCAGGAAGAGTAATTAGAGTGCTTAGCATTAAAGACTGGGATGTCCAAGCCTGTGGAGGTACACATTTACCAAGAACTGGTTTAATAGGTCCTATAAAAATACTAAGAACTGAGAGAATCCAAGATGGTGTAGAGAGAATAATTTTTGCATGTGGTGAAGCCGCTATCAAAGAATGGCAAAAAGAGAGGAAGATTATAAGTAAAACGAGTGAGGTCTTTAGAGTACCTTTAGAAAAACTGCCCGAAACTGCGGAGAGATTCTTTGAAGAATGGAAGCAAGCAAGAAAGGAGGTTGAAAAACTCAACAAGGAGCTTGCAAAGCTTTTGGTTTATGAGCTTGAGAACAGAGTAGAGAAGATAGGAGAGATAGAGTTCATCGGGACAGTTGTTGAGGGAGACATAAACCATTTAAGGGAAGCGGCTCTGACCCTTAAGAGGCCAAAGAGGGTTGTAGCGTTAATAAGCGAAGACAGTAAAGCGGTCGTAGTTAGTGTTGGAGATGAAGTTCTTCAAAAAGCAGGAGAGCTAATCAAGATAATTACAAAAGTTGCAGGCGGAGGCGGTGGAGGTAAGAAAGATCTTGCCCAAGGAAAGATAAAGAACATTCTAAAGGCCAAGGAAGCTCTTGAAGAGCTTAAGAAGGCCCTTTAATTTTTCAATTTTTTGGAGGGTTTAAGATCAAAATAAAATCTCTCACTAACGAGATAATTATGATATGTGAAGAGATAGGATTCAGTGCTGTTAAAGAGCTTTCAACCATAGATGGAGCTAGGATAGATCTAGCTATTCTGAAAGAAAACGAAAAAATCCTAGCAATTGAATTTGAAAATTCCTACAAATGGATAAAGCAGAGGGTTCTTTACAACGCAATAAAAGCCCATAGGGATGGATTCAACAGGCTTTGGATTGTATATCCCTTCAACAATAAACCCCTGAGAAATAGCTGGGTTAGAGGCTTTATAGAGGAACTTGGAGTGGAAGTTGAGGTTGTCCATCCTAAAGAAGTAAAAGAAAAAGTTAGAGATCTTTTAGCTAGTCTTCTTGGATAATATAGCAATCTTTAATTCTTAATTTGCTTTAAATCTAACTGTCATTGTTTTTTCTTGACGTTGTTTTGGAGTAAGTTTTATATATTCTTGGTGTTTATTATTTGGTGAGTGTGCTTG
>QMUF01000079.1 GCA_003663525.1 Thermococci archaeon
ATTTTATTTATATCCTTGATGGTGGGGGGAAAAAGTCTTAAAGAGTGAGATTAATACTGAAATAACCGATGACGAGCGGTTTCGGAACTGAAGGGTGATGTGACCAGCTATCGCTGAGGCTCATGTTTATAAATTCGGTCGGTAATCATAAGCCCGGTGAAGATAAATGTTCGGGAAACTTAAGGAGAAATTAAGCTCATTTGTTGATAGGGTTGCCCAAACTGAAATAAGCGAAAAGGACGTTGAGAATGCCCTTTGGGACCTTGAACTGGAGCTCTTAGAGGCCGATGTTGCATTGGAAGTCGTAGATGAGCTCAAGGAGAGAATAAAGGAAAAGCTTGTGGGCCAAAAGGTTAAGATAGGCACTAACAAAAGGAATATTGTTGAAAATGCTGTTAGAGATGCTGTTTTGGAAGTTTTAACTCCTGAAAAGCATATAGATCTTTTGGAAATGATAAAACCAAAGGAAGAAAAGCCATTTGTGATAGTTTTTGTAGGGTTCAATGGGGGCGGAAAAACAACTACAATAGCAAAACTGGCCAACTGGCTTAAGAAAAATGGTCTAAGTGTTGTTATAGCTGCAAGTGATACCTTTAGGGCCGGTGCAATAGAACAGGTGGAAGAGCATGCAAAAAGAGTTGGAGTTAAGGTCATTAAGCATGGCTACAAATCAGATCCAGCTGCAGTAGCTTATGATACCATAGAGCATGCAAAAGCAAGAGGCATTGATGTGGTTTTGGTTGATACAGCGGGAAGAAACGAGCTGAACAGAAACCTCATGGACGAAATGAAGAAAATAGTTAGAGTTACAAAGCCAGATCTCGTTATATTTGTGGGTGATGCACTTGCTGGAAATGCAATAATAGAACAGGCAAGGCAGTTTAATGAAGCAGTCAAGATTGATGGCGTTATTTTAGCGAAACTCGATGCAGACGCAAGGGGAGGTGCGGCATTGAGCATAGCACATGCCATTGGTGCTCCGATACTTTTTGTTGGGGTTGGCCAAGGATACGATGATTTGATACCCTTTGATGAAAAATGGATACTGGAGAAGATTTTTGGTGAGTGATAATGGAGCCGCTTTTATTTTTTAGAACATTCCTTTATGTATTTGGCACTCTCTTTGCAGTGATGAACCCTATTGGGGCGGTCCCAGTGTTTTTATCTATTATTCAACATTGCAGATCCTATGAGGGAAGGATGAGCCTAGCAAAGAGAATATCTGAGGCTGTTTTTGTGACCTTAACAGCTTTTACACTTTTGGGGAGTGGATATTCAAGTTTTTGGCTCTACAATAGATGCCTTTGCAATTGCAGGAGGGATTTTGCTTTTCAAAATGGCCTTGGAAATGTTGAGTGGTAACTTATCAACTGTGAAGATAAGTCATGAGGAGGAAGAGGAAGTGGTAACTTTAAGCGAGATCGCTATAATTCCCTTGGCAATTCCCCTGATCTCTGGTCCCGGTTCAATAACTACCGTGATGATACACATGGCAAAAAATGTCAGCTATTTAGGAAAAGCGGCTGTAGTGTTTGCCATTCTTATGACAAGCTTCTTAGTTTACTTAGTGCTTAGGTCAGCGGAAAAAGTGCAGCAAAGGCTCGGTAGAGTTGGAATAAGGCTTATAACAAGAATGATGGGACTTATATTAGCTTCAATGGCTGTTCAGCTTGTAATCAATGGAATTAAAGGAGCTTTTGGACTCTAATCGCAAGTTTTTTAAATTTTTTAGGTAGACCTAATTGAAGGTGAGAATTTGATAGTTGCGGAAAACTTGACTATCTATTATGATGGGCAAAAAGCAGTCGAAAATGTAACATTTAAACTAGATAGTGGTCAAACTCTTCTTTTACTTGGGCCCAATGGGGCAGGTAAGACTACTCTTTTAAGAGCAGTCGCAGGCCTTCATCAAAACTATAAAGGAACCCTTCTAGTCTTTGGAAAGCCTCCCATTGAGAGCAGGAATGTTATCTCCTACGTTCCTCAAAGTTATTCTTTGAATGAAAGGGTGCCCTTAACAGCAATTGAAGTAGTTGCTATGGGGGCATTATACAAAAGAGGCCTCATGCACTTTAATATCCCGAGAAATCTTTTAAAGGAGGCAACAGAGGCACTGGAGTTTGTAGGCCTTGGAAGTTTAAAAGATAAGAGGTTTGCAGAACTTAGTGGTGGTCAAAAGCAGAGAGTATTGCTAGCTAGGGCACTTATCTCTAAACCTAAGCTTCTCCTTCTGGATGAACCATTATCTGCCCTTGATCCCAGTGCGAGGGTAGAAGTGGTTTCGGTTCTTGCGAAAATAAAACAGGAAATGGGATTGACAATGATCATAACAACACATGATCCAAATCCTCTAACAGAAATAGGGGATAGGATAATGCTCCTCAATAAGCAGTTGATAGCATTTGGTTCTCCAGAGGAGGTTCTCAGAGATGAAATAATTACCAAAGTTTATGGCTCACAATCCAAGGCTATTAAAGTGGGAAAAAGAATGTATTGCTTTATAGGTGATGTCCATCTGCACAGGAGGGAGAGGAAATGATTCCAGAATATTTGTTTAGGGCCCTCCTGGGCGGCATAATGGTGAGTGTTTTGTTGGGTATGCTAAGTCCTTTGATAAATATGCGAGGCTTAGCGTTCTTAACTCATGCTACTTTTCACTCTCTTCTCTTTGGAGCAGTTTTGGGCATGATACTTGGGCTGATTTTTGAAAATTCCTCTTTAGTACTTTGGGTAGCATTAGTAATAACGATATTCGTAGTTGCTTCAATAGCCTTTCTAGAAGAGAAAGGTTTCAGTAGTGATACGGCAATAGGAATAATAGCGAGCTTCATAGCTGGGTTTACAGTTTTGGCCTTTGGGGTTTTGTATAAAGTCATGGCCACCAGGCCCTATTTTGCTCTCTCCCAAAGCATAGTCTCTTACCTCACAGGGGAGCTTTTCTTGATCACCATTAATGACCTTCTTTTCTTGGTCTTAGGAGGGGTATTGATATTTTTTGTTATGCTGCTATTTTATAGGGATTTCTTATATGTGAGTTTTGATGCTGAGGGTCTTGAAAGTTATTCTGGAAATGCAAAGCTCTATCTTACTCTCCTTTACATAATAGTCGGAGCTACAGGAGCGTTGATAGTTAGAACTGTTGGATTAATTACCCTACAAGTTATTGCTGTTTTACCCGGTGCAATAGCGTTAATGCTTAGTAATGATCTTAGAAAGATTCTAGGAATTAGTTTAGCTTTAACACTCTCCATTCAAATACTTTCCATAATATTGGCATATCTTACAAACATTCCACCAAGCGGAATAGCTACAATAATGCTTGGATTTGTTTATGGGGTTTTAGTTCTCAGGAGGTAGAAATATGAAACTTGGAGGAATAGATGAAGCTGGGAGAGGGCCTGTAGTAGGACCGCTTGTTATAGCTGCTGTAGTTATCGATGAATTAAAAATCGGAGAGCTTGAGGCCTTGGGGGTTAAGGACTCAAAGAAGTTGAGCCCAAAGAGAAGGGAGGAACTCTTTGGGAAGATAATAGAACTTGTTGATGATTATTTCATACTTGAACTATCTCCGGAGGATATAGATAAGAGGGAGGGAACAATGAATGATTTTGAGGTTGAAAACTTTGCTAAAGTTTTGAACTCTCTTAAAATTAAGCCTGATCTTCTTTATATAGATGCAGCTGACGTGAAAGAAGAGCGATTTGGGAGTGTTGTGGGGGGAAAACTCTCTTTCTATCCAGAAATAGTAGCGGAACATAAAGCAGATTCTAAGTACATCCCTGTAGCTGCTGCTTCAATACTTGCTAAAGTTACAAGAGATAGGGCAATAGAAAGACTCAAAGAAATTTATGGAAATATAGGTTCAGGATATCCGAGTGATCCTATTACAAGAAAGTTTTTGGAAGAATACTACAAAGAACATGGAAGCTTCCCTCCTGTGGTGAGGAGAAGCTGGAAAACATTGAAAAAGATTGAAGAAAAGTTACAAAAAGGAAAGAATCAATCTAACCTCTTAAATTTTTTAAAAAAGCCCTAAAACTTCCAATCTTATCCCATAACCATATTAAGATCCCTTTTATCCACTCCCAGTACATTCTGAGAGAGTTCTCAAAGTACTCCCATTTTATTATATCATAGGCCATTACTCCCAAAGTAACTGCTCCTGCTGGCACTAATGGTGTTGCATAGAAGCTAAATTGAGTTTTACCTCCCAAAAGCCATTGTAAACCATAAAAAGCCATTGTGCTCCAAAAGATTCCGAATGGTATTAAGAGTTTTTTTCTTCTCATGGCGGCATATGGGATTGCAAATATGAACACTGCCATGGAGAGCATTAGGATAGGATCAGTGGCTGCAAAGATATTTGGATTATAATGGAACGCAAAGGGCCTTAAGCTTATAAACCATTCCCAGAAGGGTGAATTTGCTGGATGACTGCCTTTGTAGCTCAGGTGCCATCCAAAACTTCCAATAAAATCTGAAAACCAGGGAAAGAAGCCTATGCTAGCAATTATGGGAATCTGCGGAATTAGGAATCCTATTACCGGGAGGAGAAATAGCGAGATGAATATCTTTTTAAGTTCGATTTTGGCTTTTAAGGTTTTTATTAGCATAATTGGATAAGGAAATGCCCCATTCAATTTTGTAGCTGCTGCAAGGCCAATAGAAATACCACTGGAATTGTATTTTTCTGAAATTAAAAGATACATGAAAAGGGTTGTAAAGAATGCTACGTGAATATCAAGCATGCCTGTTAAAGATGTGGCATATAATAGAGGATCAAAAGCGGAGAATACCAATGCTATAAAACTTGCTAAATAGCTTCTTACTATTTTGTAGGTTGCTAGGAGCACGAGTATATTTATTATGGCGTGTTCTATCAGACCAGGCAAACGCCAAAAAATGGGTTTATCTTCTATGAGCATTCCCAACATTATAATATCTTTTCCTAGGAATGGATGTTCTGTGTTGAGGTAATTTTGGATGTTTTCTTTGTCCGGATAGCGAAAGCCCTTTACAATCTCAACTCCATCAATCTTCTTCACTTCTCCTATAAAACTCTCAATATTCTCTTTTGGAATTTCATAATAAACTCCCGGAAAGTTAGAATATGGCTTGTAGTAAGTATAATTGTATTTACTAGCTATCGGTTCAAGTTTAAACTTAATTTCATCAAAATCTGAGGCCTGAGTCCTGTTTAAGGGTATGAAATCAAGTTTTATCCCAAGTTTTGATAGAAGGGGAGGGGTTTGAGGATTCACATTCCTTGTATAGGATCTTTTAAATTCGAATCCAAGTACACTCACTTTTACGTATCCTTTGATTATTGTTCCTGTCGATACGATGTTTATGCCTTCTGAATTTGTTGTTTTGTTTACGTAATGTAGCTCGATTCCAAGGCGGTGAAGGACGTTTCTAGCAGCTGGGATGTACCATACTTCGTCTCCAATATAATCGTGAAGTTCTGTGCTTGAAGCTTTTTCATATGAATACCAGAAAGTTCCAAGTATTATTAGGGCCACCAATGCAAAGTAAAGCTTTTTCTTGATTCCCCTCATTTTTATCCCACTAAATTTCATTCGAACCTCCTTAAATTCTTTTGCACAAATCTTTAAAAATTTAAGAGATAGGAAACAACGGTGGGAAAATGGAAGAATATATTGAGCAGACTGTAGAACTGATAAAGCGAGGGTTCGATGAGAGGAAAATAAGAGCGAAACTTCCGAGAGAGCAGGCTGATGAAATAATTGAAATAGCCAGAGCGAGAATAAAAGCAAAAAATAAGTTTTCAAGAAGTGATTTATGGATGGATTTAGAAGGACTTAGATATGCGACTCATGAAATAGTGGCTGATTATAGGGCAAAAAGAGTAAACCCTGAGAGCATAGCAGATGTAAGCTGTGGAATTGGCATTCAACTTATATTCTTCGCGAAATATGCTGATAGGGCCTATGCAATAGACATTGATGAAAAGAAGCTTTTCTATGCGATGAAAAATGCGGAAAAGTATAGAGTTAAGGATAAGATAACTTTCATTCATGGGGATAGTTTGAGTAAAAATGTTGTTGATAGAATTGATGCTGATATAATCTTCTCTGACCCTGCTCGACCACCAGAGATGCCTGAAAGAAGGCTTGAAGACCTTTTACCGAGTCCACTTCAGATTTATGAAGCTTACAAACACAAAACCGATGCTTTTATCTTTGACTTGCCCCCTCAGATAAGAAGAGAAAAGGTACCATGGAGTGGGGAATTTGAGTATATAGATCTCTATGGAGTACTTAACAGGTTAACCTTTTACTTTGGCCCTCTTGCTAAAGCAGAGCGTTCTGCAGTTACGTTGCCTAAGGGCATTAGATTGGAAAGCAATCCTTCTCTTGAGAATATTGTGGAATGGTGTGAAACGCCTAGAGAGTATCTCTATGAAATTCCACAGAGCGTGAATTATGCCGATTTAATTAATGAGCTTTTTCACGAAGTTGATCGAAACATTTGGATGTTAATTAGGGAAAAAAGGCGGACACTAGCTACTAGTGAGGAAGAGATAAAAAGCGATTATTTCAAGAGACGTTATATAGTTAGGAGTATTCTGAGGTTTCATCCGGTAAAGATTAATGATTTTCTAAAAAAGGAGGGTTATGGAAGAGTGACACTCAAGCTCTCTATAGCTGATAATGAATATTGGAACTTTAGAAGAAAAGTTGAACAGGGTCTGAATGGTGATAAAAGGGCTTATCTTTTTAGATTTAAGGACAAAGCAATAGTGGCAGAGGGAATGGATTAATTCTTTCTCCTTTCGATTGGGATTTCAAGTATTTTCATTCTTTGCACTCTCTTTGAGCCTATGCGAAGGGCCTTGAAGTATTCCACTTGTTCATTGGGTAGAAATTGATCTAATCTCGTAGACTTGAGCCTTTTTTTACTGTTTTTGTGATTCAATGGGACTTTTCCATTGATTTTAATACCCCCATTAATGAATTCATCAAGAGTCTTATTCATTAACCCACCCAAATTAATACCGGCAAACCAATATATAGGTTTTTTGGAACTAAGTCTTCATGCACCTGAAGGTTCGTTGGATAGTTAAGAGTAG
>QMUF01000080.1 GCA_003663525.1 Thermococci archaeon
TAAATAAAAATAAAAGGATTTAAGTTTTGCCCTCAAGCTTTAGGCTCTATTGTGACCTACCCTGCCGTGAATGGCGAGGTTTTCAAAAGATAAAGCTTTCCATCTCCCTCCCTGCTGTATCCCCTCGCTTTCACTAGAGAAGACTTAGCAACAACGAAAATTAAAGAGCAAAAGCCCAATTTTACTCGCTTTTTGTTCTTTCTTCAAGTTTTTTAACAAGATTTTTGGCAATTTCCATAAATGCCCTTGCTGCTGAAGTATCTTCGTAAAGTACTATGGGTATTCCATTGTCACTTGCTTCCCTTGCCTTGGGGTCAATAGGGACTTTCCCAATGAAGTCGACTCCTTCCTTCTCTGCGAGTTTCTCTCCACCGCCTTCTCCAAAGAGATCAATTTTATTCCCACAATGCGGACATATAAGGTAACTCATGTTCTCAATGACTGCTACATAAGGAACCTCCATTTGCCTCATCATGTTAACTGCTTTGCCGGTATCAAGTAAAGCAACTTCCTGAGGGGTGGTAACTATTATTGCTGCTTCCAAGTTTAAACTCTGAGTAACAGTTAAAATTTGATCACCAGTCCCAGGTGGAAAATCTACTATCATAAAATCTAAATTACCCCACTTAACGTCTCCAAGAAGCTGTTTAATGGCCTTTGTAACCAATGGCCCTCTCCATATAATGGGTTGATCCTCAGGAACCATGAACCCCATGCTCATAACTTTAATAGGGGTTGTCTGACCTAAAAAGTCGTTCATAGGGGGGATCATTTCAAAATGACCATCTTCAAACTTTTCAGCTAAAACTTCAGCTTTGTCTACACCAAGCATCTTGGCCACATTAGGTCCATGAACATCAGCATCAAGAACTCCTACAAAATATCCCTGCTTTGCAAGGGCAGCTGCAAGATTTACTGCTACTGTGGACTTGCCTACACCACCCTTTCCGCTTAAAACTGCAATCTTATATTTCCATTGCTTCTCCTTTTCTTTTATTCTTTGTGTAAGCGGATCTACTCCCAATCCCGGGACATTAATACTCGGTGGAGTTTTTATCGTCATTTTTACCACCTCAAATTTTAGGTTAATCTAAGAAAAGGTTCTCACTCTTATAAGCTTTGCCCATAAATTATACAGTGTTATACAAAAATGAATAACAAAAAGAAAAAGCTCAAAGAAGCTCAACTTCTTTGCCAAGTATTCTCCATACCTCTTTAATCTGGTTCTTGAGCTCTTGAATGGCTTCTGGCCTCTTGAAAAGGTGCTTAAATCTGCCTTGGATTTTGAGATAGTCCTCAATTGGTTTCTTGAACTTTCCATCTTTCGGGAATCTCTGGAACTTTATGTTGTAGAAATCACCATTCTCAATCTCGAATAATGGCCATAAACCACTTTCAATTGCTAGTCTTGCAATTTCGACAGTCTTCTCTGATGGGATCCTCCATCCCGGAACACATGGGGCTAATACTTGAACAAATGCCGGGCCATCCACACTCGCAGCCTTCTTCATCTTCCTGTAGAAGTCATACGGATCTCCAATGCTTGCAGTGGCCACATATGGGGCTTGATGAGCTGCAGCTATAAGAGCAACCCACTTCTTTGGCTTGTCTTCGCCAATTGAGTACTTTCCTGGAGGTGACGTGGTTGTCCATGCTCCGTATGGTGTTGATGAAGACCTCTGAATACCAGTATTCATGTAAGCCTCATTATCATACATAAGATAAACCACATTGTGCCTCCTCTCAAGCATTCCTGAAAGGGCTTGAAGACCAATATCCGCTGTACCTCCATCTCCACCGATTGCAAGAATCTTTCCCTTTCTACCAAGTTTCTTCCATGCGGCTTCAACACCACTTGCTGCAGCTGCAGCGTTTTCAAATGCCACGTGAATCCATGGAGCTTTCCAAGCTGTATATGGGAATACAGCAGAAACGACTTCCATACACCCCGTGGCATGGGCAATAGCAAATGCGTTTGGATCACCGTATTTTTCTTCCATAGCCTCACTAAATGCCTTTGTGGCAAGCTTCATCACTATAGCAGGGCCACATCCAGCACATGCGGCATGACCCGGTGCCCAGTATTCGCGAGTTGTGATAGGGGGCTTTCTAATTGCCATCGTAATCACCTCACAAAATCTCCTTCCTCAATCCTATCCAGTTGACTTCTTCAACTTTCTCTCCCACAAGTGCCTTCTTTGAAATCTCGACGACCTCTTCAAGGTTTTCAAAGGTGACATCTCTTCCTCCAAGGCCAATGATAAAGTCAAGCAATATTGGCTTCTCTTTCTCATTTACAAGAACTCTACCTGCATCTGCAAATACTGCCCCACTAATCCCAAAGCTTATGTCCTTCTCAAGAATTGCCAAGACCTTTGCTTTCTTTGCTAATGCCCTGAACTCTTCAATTGGGAATGGTCTGTAAACAGTCATCTTTGCTGCACCGATCTTTACTCCCTCTTCTCTCTTCTTGTCAACGAAGTCCTTGAGTGTTCCAGCAAGTGAACCCATTGTGAGGAGAATTATCTCAGCGTCATCAGTCTTGTATTCCTCAATCATGTAATATCTTCTTCCGAACTTCTTCTCAAACTCGTCAAATACCTCTTCAATTACCTGTCTCGCGTTCTCCATAGCTTCCCAAACGGTGTACCTTACTTCCATGTAGTGAGCTGGGAACCCAAGAGCACCTTGAGTAATTGGCTTAGCTGGATCTAGATAAGCATGTTTTGGTACATATTCCCCAAGGAACTCATCAACTACTTCTTGATCCGGTATTTCGACTGGTTCAACTGTGTGGGTCAATATGAACGCGTCAAATCCAACCATAGCTGGAAGCAAAACGCGTTCATTTTCTGCAACTTTGAAAGCTATCAATATCAAATCCAGTGCTTCTTGGTTGTTTTCAGCGTAGAACTGCATCCATCCAGTATCTCTCTCACTTATTGAGTCCTGCCAGTCATTCCAGATATTAATTGGAGCACTCAATGATCTGTTACCAATCGCTATGACAATTGGAAGCCTCATTCCAGCTGCAATGAAAAGGACCTCATGCATTAAGGCCAAACCTTGGGAAGCTGTTGCTGTAAAAGCTCTCACACCAGCAGCACTTGCACCAACACATGCAGAAATTGCTGAATGCTCACTTTCAACTTTTATAAACTCAGCATCCATCTCCCCATCAGCGATAAATTCACTAATCTTCTCAGGAACGAGAGTTGATGGTGTAATAGGAAATGCAGCTACAACCTTAGGCTTTGCAAGTTTTGCTGCCCACGCAGCGGCTTCATTACATTTCATAACCTTTCTCATTGGCATTTATACCACCTCATTTGGTTTCTCTAACCATTTCAATTGCCTTGGTTGGACATTCATTTGCACAAATTCCACAACCCTTACAGTACTCATAATCAAAAACTGGATAACTCTCTTCATCCAAGTATATAGCAGGTTCTGGACAGAGTGTGTAGCACATGAAACATCTAATACACTTGTCTTTGTCAAACTTGGGCATAAAAACTCTCCATCCACCTGTCTTGTTAACAACACTGCTTCCAGGGATGTAGACTATTGCACCTGGTGTCATCTTTTCACCATATTCCTTTTGGACTTTCTCAATATCAGCTTTGAATGGACTTTCCGCCATACATACCACCTCAAATGACTTACACCCTATTCCTCAAATCTTTTATAAAAAATCTAAAATCAGCCGAAGATCTCGGCCTTCTTTTTGAGTTCCTCCCATTCACTTAATACCCATTCCTGAAGTACCTGAATATCTTCTTTCGTCATATACTTAAATCTCCCCTGCAACTTTATGAAATCCTCAAGTGACTTGGGTTCTTTGCTTGGTGAAGGCATGTTTATCTTATACTTTCCATTTTCATATTCAAATAGCGGGAAGTATGCTGTTTGTACCGCTAACCGCGCAAGCTCTATAGTCTTGTCAGTTGGAGCCCTCCATCCCGTTGGACAGGGTGCAAAGAGCTGAATGAATGAAGGCCCTTTAATTGTCTTAGCCTTTTTGAGCTTCCTCATAAAGTCTTCTGGGTATGCAACGCTCGCAGTTGCGGCATAAGCGGGCTTGTGGGCTATAACTATGTCAATAACCTTCTTCTTTGGCTTTCTCTCAAGGAAGTGCTTCTTTCCACCAGGAGTATTGGTTGTCCATGCTCCGTATGGTGTTGATGAAGACCTCTGAATACCAGTATTCATGTAAGCCTCATTATCATACATGATGTACAATCCATCATGGCCCCTTTCAAGGAATCCACTTAATGCCTGGAGACCAATATCTGCCGTACCACCATCTCCAGCCCATCCAACGACCATTATACCATCTTCGCCCTTAACTTTGTATCCTTTTGCTTTCAGTGCAGCTTCAATTCCACCTATTACTGCACCTGTGGTTTCGAAAGCTGTGTGGAACAGAGGCGCGTTGAAAGCGGAGTAAGGCCATGGCCCAGCTATGATCGTTGAGCAACAAGCTGGAATTGTAAATATTGTCTTATTTCCATATACCTTAAGGACGTATCTCAATCCCAGAGCTGCACCGCATCCCTGGCAAGCTGTGTGTCCAGCATAAAAGTGCTCTTCAGCAGGAAGTGTTAACCTCTTTTTCACATCAGCAGGAAGTTCCATCGTTTTCACCTCTTCAAATGATACCAGTCAATTTCTTTATCAAGCTCACCCTTTTCAATTATCTTTTTCATGTTGTTAGCAATTTTTCTCACATCATTTACTGTTAAGTCTCTTCCCCCAAGACCAACGATGTAGTTCTTCATTATTGGCTTTGCACCAGTGTTGTAGAGAACACCCTTAGCTTCGTTGAAGAGAATCCCCTCCTGTCCGAATGAGAAGTTCCTATCAAGCACTGCGATTCCTTGTACACTCTTGGCTAGTTCATAAAGCTCTTCTCTTGGGAATGGCCTGAACCATCTTACTTTTGCAGCACCAACTTTGTAGCCTTCACTTCTAAGAATCTCAACGGCCTCTTTTACTGTCCCCATAAGTGAACCCATTCCCATGAAGACTATATCAGCGTCGTCAGTCTTGTAGAGTTCTATCATTTGACTGTAATCTCTTCCAAATTTCTCTCCGAATTCTTTGCCTACTTCCTTGATGATTTTCTTGGCCTCTTCCATGGCTTTTGCAATTTTATACCTAAATTCATAATAGTCAGCAGGCGTCCCTAATGCACCAATGGAGAATGGGTTATCAAAGTCTGTCAATGAATACAGTGGCTTTCTTGGTGGAAGGAACTCATCTACTTCTTCCTGCTCTAGCATGTCAACTACATCATAAGTGTGACTAAGGATAAAGGCACTTTCAATAATCATCACTGGAAGATTAACCTTCTCATGTTCGCCAATTTTGAATGCCATTAAAACACCATCATATACTTCCTGATTATTTTCAGCATAGAATTGAAGCCATCCAGTATCTCTTTGAGCTAGAGAGTCAGTCTGGTCATCCCAAACACTCCATGGTGGTGCCATTGCCCTGTTAACATTAACCATAACTACGGGAAGTCTTGCTCCAGCGGCCCAGTGAAGCATCTCGTGCATTAAAGCGAGACCTTGGGCTGATGTAGCTGTGAAAGTCCTTGCTCCAGTTGCTGATGCACCTATACAAGCAGCCATTGCAGAGTGCTCACTCTCAACTGGCACATATTCAAGATTCTCAACTTCTCCATTAGCTATAAACTCAGCTATCTTCTCAATAATTGAAGTTTGAGGTGTAATGGGATAAGCGGCTACAACCTCAACTCTCGCATGTTTGGCAGCATAAGCAGCTGCATAATTACCACTTATAACTTTCTTAGGCATTGTATCACCTCACTTTTCTTCTCTTACCATGGTTATTGCCTTAGTTGGGCATTCATTTGCACAAACGCCACAGCCTTTACAATAGTCGTAGTCTACTGCAATGTATCCATCTTCCTTAATGTAGATTGCTGGCTCTGGACAGAACTTCCAGCAGATATAGCACTTTATACATTTGCTTTCATCTACAACTGGCATGAAATTTCTCCAGTCTCCAGTGAAATTTGAAAGTGTAGTTCCAAGTGTTATTGGCACTTCTGGATATTCATCAATAGATTTAAACATGATTTTTTTTGCATTTGCCTTCTTCTCCCTGAATAGAGTATTCAAGATAATTCACCCCTTAAATGGATTTTAAAGGAAGGAAAAATTAAAGTTCATAAACAACAGTCTTTTCGAAAGCTTCTCTTGCAGCCTTAGCGTTCTTTTCTCCGAGTTCTCCAGAGAATGTCTCTTTGATAGCTTCCTCGACACTTTCAATCTTAACAATTCCTGTGGCCTTTGCAACTGCACCGAGGATTGAAGTGTTTGTAATTGGCAATCCAAGAATCTCTAAAGCTATTGTAGTAGCATCAACAAGGGTCAACTTAGCTGGTTTCTTTTTAAGTTTCTCAAGGACCTCTTCCTTGGTCTTTTCAGTGTTTACAATTACCATTCCACCCTCCTTAAGACCAGCAGTTACATCAACTGTGTCCAAGAGAGAAGGATCAAGAACAACCACTACATCTGGCTCATAGATTTGGGTCTTAATTCTAATGGGCTTTTCATCTATTCTTGTAAATGCTGTAACTGGAGCTCCTCTTCTTTCAACCCCAAAGAATGGAAATGCCTGTACATATTTACCTTCTAAGAATGCTCCCTCTGCCAAGATGTTTGCGGCTGTAACTGCACCTTGTCCACCCCTACCGTGAAAACGAATCTCTATCATCATCTCTTCCTCCCAAGTTTTATCATTATCATTTTAGTCATCACATTTATTTAGTTTTCGGTATGACAAGAGGTCATTTTCGACATGTGTCTTTGAGTAAAAGTGAACAATTTATATGTTTAATGAATAAACTGATACACCAAGAGACACAAAGTCTGTCTTTATATTTGTAAAGAAGATTAATTTTCCTCCATATTTTCTATAA